>NZ_DATAGM010000087.1:0-2155 GCF_036263695.1 Phenylobacterium sp. | reverse complement strand
AGAACATCCGCTTGGGCCATGGCATCTACCAGCTGACCACCAACCATCCGGCCAAGGTCGCCGCCAACGTCGCGGCCCTCGACCTGCTGTCGAATGGACGTGTGGAGCTCGGCATGGGCGAGAGCGCCTCGATCACCGAGCTCGAGCCGTTCGACATCCCGTTCAAGGAGAAGCGCGAGATCTTCGAGGACGCGGTCCGCTGCCTGGTCCCGATGTTCACCTCGCCGAACCACGAATACCACGGGCCCTACTTCGACTTCCCGGCCCGCAACGTGCTGCCCAAGCCGCGCCAGAAGCCGCACCCGCCGCTGTGGACCGCCTGCTCGCAGCTGCCGACCATCGCCTACGCCGGCGAGAAGGGGCTCGGCGCGCTGGGCTTCCAGTTCGTCAGCGCCGATGCGGCCCACGCCTGGGTGCACGCCTACTACAACGGCATGACCAAGCGGCTGGACCGGCTGGCCGACTATCCGGTGAACCCGAACATCGCCCTCGTCTCGATGTTCATGTGCGCCAAGACCGACGAGGAGGCGCGGCAGAAGGCGGACGGAGCGACCTTCTTCCAGTTCTGCCTGCGGTTCTACAACTCGGCCGACCGCAAGCGCCCGGGCCCCGGCGAGGTCGACATGTGGGTCGAGTACAACAAGTGGAAACAGGCCAATCCCGAGGCCGCCGAGAACGCCCTCTCCGGCGGCCTGATCGGCAGTCCCGAGACCCTGCGTCGCAAGCTGCGCAAATTCGAACAGAGCCACATCGACCAGGTGATCCTGCTCAATCAGGCCGGCCGCAACAGCCACCAGGACATCTGCGACTCCCTCGAGCTGTTCGCGGAGGAGGTGATGCCCGAGTTCCATGGCAATATCCCCGCGCACGAGGAATGGAAGGCCAAGGTGATGGCCCGAGAGATCGAGCTCGAGGAGATCGACACCGCCGCTTTCACCGCCCGCTATGGGGCCAAGTCGGTGGACCTGAACAAGGCGCCCGTCCCGGCGAAGGCGCCGGCGGAGTAGGCTTCGCCCCTTCACCGCCTTCGGCGGCCCCCCTCCCCCGCTTTGCGGGGGAGGATCCTGGGCGCCAGCACCTCCCCCCGCCCGCAGAGGACGCGGGAGGTGGATCGGCGCGCGTCAGCGCCGAGACGCAGGGGGCCTTCTAGTCCTTCTTCGCCCGCTGGCGGGCGACGAGCAGTGAGACCAGGGCGGCGGCGGCGACGGCCACCGCCGCCGCCGTGGCGGCCGGATGCTTCTTCACCGTCTCGCTGGCGCCTTTCGCCAGCGCCTTGGACTGTTCCTTGGCCTGGACGGTCAGCTGCTGGGCCGCCTGGGAGAGGGCCTCGGCCGCCCGCGCGATCGCCTCCTCGGCCTCGTCGCCGCTCTTGGCGGTGGCCGTCTTCAGGTTGCGGGAGATCTCCTTGAGATTCGTCTCGAGGTCGGAGGCGACGGACTTGATCAGCGATTTGGCCAACGGGAGTGCTCCTTGCAGGCGTTCCCCACGATGCTGCGCAATTCCAGGGCGAGGGCAAGCCCTTACGGTCCAGCTCGGCGCGCGCGCCGGCTGCCGCCGCCCTTAACCATCTGGAATTTATGAGATTGTCACCGCACGGAAAGCGGCCCACCATGCCCTTCGCCGCCCGAGGGCGCCGAAGGTGGAGCTGGTCGTCTGCCGCATTCCGCACGACAGAGCTTGGTAGGCCGGGTGAGGATCGAACTCACGACCATTCGATTAAAAGTCGAATGCTCTACCGCTGAGCTACCGGCCCAGGGCGCGGCGCGTGTGCGCGCCGGCCGAAGCGGCGCGGACCTTAGGGCGGAGGCCGCTCTGCGGCAAGGCGTGAACGGGAGCCACGGCCAACCTCGCGCATTATCCCGATCGGGAGGATCCAGTATGAAGCGCACCCTTGCTGTGTCAGCACTGTGCGGGGGAGCGCTCGCTGCGACTGCCTCCCCGGCGTCAGCCCAGTCGCTCAAGACAGCCGAAGATTCCCAGAGGAGCTCCCTGACCTACGCCATCACCTCGCCGCTGCGCGATGTGAACCTGATGCGCAGCAAGATTCCGGTCGTCCTGAAGGATGCGCTGGACGATCCCTATCGGCGGCCGGCCTCGGCGACCTGCTCGGCAATCATTGACGAGGTGTCGCGGCTGAACGCGGCGCTGGGCGACG
>NZ_DATAGM010000086.1:0-24195 GCF_036263695.1 Phenylobacterium sp. | reverse complement strand
GGGGAGGGGTGACAGGTGGGGCTCCGCCCAACCAGTCACGGTACTGGCGACCACACGCCCGTTCACATCGTCAGGGACGCTGGCCTCCTACTCACCTTCGGGGACCAGAACGCCTCCAGAGCTTCACAGAAGCGCGCGTAGGACCAGTGGCGGGCGGTCTCGTATCCAGCCTCGAGCCGGGCCTTCAGGGCAGCCCCACCGGTCAGGAATACGTCGCAGGCCTCCGCCAGGGCATCGGCAGCGGCCTCGCAATCCTCGTCTGGGACCCAGAACCCGTTCTCCGGCGTCGCGAAGTCCCGTCCTCCGATCCCTTTGAATCCGGCGACCACGCAGCCGGAGGCCATCGCCTCGAGCGGAGTGAGGCCAAGCCCCTCCATCTTGGACAGGGACAGGAACAGGCTGGAGCGGCCCATCGCTTGGGCCACTTGCTCCTCGGTGGCCTTCTCGATCCGCGCCCAGGCGGTCTGCGCATGGCGCGGGTGGTAGTTGCGGAACAAGGCCCAAATCGCCGCCGTCTCCACAGGCCGTTTCCACGGCGCATGAGCGATCTGGTGCAGCTTCTCGAGGGGGCGGAAGACCCGCTCGTCGGCGAAGGCGGGCACGACTGACACGGTGGCGTCGGGAAGGGCGCGCTGAACGGACTTTGCAGCGGCGGGACTGATCGCGATGAACTCGCGGATCCGGCTCTCGCGAACGGCGTCCAGGCTCGCGGTCGCCGCGAACTCCAGGTGGCCCTGGCAGAACATGATCACCCGGTTCTTCAGGGCGGCGGCCTGGGGAACGATGTTGCGGGCGTCGGTCGGCAGGACGACCACGTCGTCGGGGTGGAAGGGCGTGTTGATCTCCACCGGGGCGTGGTGGGGGAAGTTGTCCTCCACCTCGACGTTCCGCCTGACGATAGCGTCGAAACCGAGATCCCGAAGCGTCTCCACGTGGCGGCAGATCATCTTCTGACCGCCGGTCGCGCCCCGCACCGGAAACGACAAGTACACGATCCTCATAGGCGGAGAGGTAGCATAGGTGCGAACCGCCATCGAACTCCCGCGGGGCCTTGGGGGGGCTCACCTCTCACCGCGCATGTTCACCGCGCATCCGCATGATGGCGGCACTCGTTCGGCGCCCGGCGGTGCGTGAATCGGTAAGGGTTCCGCCTTCGCGGGAATGGGCAGGGGAGGGGGACGTCGCTTGACTGTCCCCGCTCCGACAGGCTCGCATCACCGCCGACTCAGATCCCGGAACGCCCCTTGCGCGACGCCCTCAAGAGAGCCTTCGACGTGACCGCCGCGGGCCTGGGGCTGCTCCTCCTCTCGCCCATCCTGCTCGCCATCGCGATCGCGGTGCGCCTGAACAGCCCGGGCCCGGCGCTGCACTGGTCCAAGCGCGTCGGGCGGGGCAACGCCATCTTCCTGATGCCCAAGTTCCGGACCATGCGGACAGGCGCGCCGAACGTCGCCACCCACCTGCTCCAGGACCCGGAGGCCTGGGTCACGCCCGTCGGAGGGTTCCTGCGCCGCACCAGCCTTGACGAGCTGCCGCAGCTGTGGAGCGTTTTGAAGGGCGACATGAGCCTCGTCGGCCCCAGGCCCGCCCTGTTCAACCAGGACGACCTGGTGGCCCTGCGCACCGATGCCGGCGTGCACGTCCTGCGCCCCGGCGTCACCGGCTGGGCCCAGGTTAACGGCCGCGACGAGCTGCCCATCCCGCGCAAGGTGGAGCTCGACGCCGAGTATCTCGCTCGCCGCTCGCTCACCCTGGACCTTAAAATCCTCATCCTTACGGGGCTTACCGCCTTCTCCGGACGCGGCGTGAGACACTGATCCGGGAACAACAAATGCTGCTTCGTGCGTTGAAGCTCCGCACGAGGAGAGTCTGCAGTGACCACCCAGCCGTCCCCCCGTCGGCCAGCTGAGCGCATCAAGCGTGTCGGCCGTCAGGCCGCCGAGCGCCTGCGCCGAGCCCGTGATGCCGAGCGGCCGAGACAGCGCCCGCCCGGCGAGGGCCGCCAGCCGGTCGGCCGCGTGCAGGTCCGCCGCCCGAGCCGGAAGGCGCTGACCATCACCGGTATCGTGCTGCTGCTGCTGGCCGGGGCGATCGCCCTGTTCCTCTACCTGTGGGACTGGAACTACCTGCGCGGCCCGCTCTCCCGCTACGCCTCGGACAAGACGGGCCGGCAGGTGGCCATCACCGGCGACTTGGACGTCAACCTGTTCTCCTGGAAACCCAGCGCCAGCGTCGGCGGCGTCTCGGTCGGCGACCCGGCCTGGCGCGGCGGCGGCAAGGGCAAGATGGCCGAGGTGGGCGGCATCGACCTGCAGATCCAGCTCAAGCCGCTGCTCAAGGGCGACGTGCTGATCGAGCGCCTCGCGATCGACAAGCCGAACGTCAACCTGTTCCGTGACAGTCAGGGCCGCGCCACCTGGGATTTCAAGAAGCCGGGCCAGCCGGAACGGAAGGAGGCTTTCAAGCTTCCCCCGATCCGCAGCTTCGTCATCAACGACGGCGTCATCCGCCTGCGTGACGAAAAGCGCGACTTCACCTTCAACGGCCAGATCAACGCCCGCGAGGACCTGGGCGGCCAGCGGGGGTTCGAGCTCTCCGGCACAGGCACGATGAACCAGGCGCCGTTCCGCGCCCAGATCACCGGCGGCCCGCTGATCAACATCCAGCCGGACGAGACCTACCCGTTCAACGCCGACATTCGCTCGGGCGCGACCCATGTCACCGCCCGCGGCGGCATCCCGCGTCCCTTCGACCTCGGCCACTTCAACATGGACCTGACCGCCACCGGTCCCGACATGGCCGACATCTACGACCTGACCGGCTTGGCCTTCCCCAACACGCCGCCGTACCGCTTGCGCGCCCGGTTGTCGCGCGACGAGGCCATCTACCGGGTTTCGAACCTCTCGGGCCGGGTCGGCGACTCCGACCTCTCCGGCCGCCTCTCGGTCGATACCGAGCCGGAACGGCCGTTCCTTCGCGCCACTCTGACGTCTCGGCGGCTGGATTTTGACGACCTTGGCGCAGTGTTCGGCGGCGCGCCCAAGACTGGCCCCGGCGAAACCGCCTCACCTACTCAGAAGGCGGTCGCCAGCAACCTGCGCGCCCAGCAGCGGATATTCCCCGACTCCACGCTGAAGGTGGACCGCCTGCGGGCCATGGACGCGGACGTCACCTATCGGGCCACGTCCATCGTCGATGCGCCGCTGAAGTTGAACTCCGGCCGGCTGCACCTGACCCTCGAGAACGCCCTCCTGAAGGCCGAGGAGCTGAGGCTGGGCCTGCCGCAGGGCTCGGTCACGGGTGACGTGAGCCTCAACGCCCGCGGCCGGGTGCCCGTCACCAGCCTGGACCTTCGCCTGAACGGGGCCCGGCTGGAGGACATCATGCCTCAGCGCGTCGCCAGCCGGGCCGGCCTCACCGGCGGCTTCGTCGGCCGCGTGAAGCTCACCGGCGAGGGCGACAGCGTCCACAAGGCGATGGCCAACGCCGATGGCGAGGCGATGGTGGTGGTGCCCAACGGGACCATTCGCGAGGCGTTCGCCGAGCTGATGGGCGTCAATGTCACCAAGGGCCTGGGCCTCTTGCTCACCAAGGACATGAGCCAGACGCCCATCCGCTGCGGCGTCGCCCACTTCCAGACCAACGACGGCGTGATGACCGCCAACCAGATCGTCTTCGACACCGGCCCGGTGCTGGTCACCGGCTCGGGCTCGATCAACCTGAACACCGAGCGCATGGCCTTCCGCGTGCAGGGCCACGCCAAGGAGTTCCGCCTGGTTCGGGTGCTGCTGCCGATCACTCTGCAGGGGCCGATCAAGAGCCCGAAGCCGGGCGTCGAACCCGGCAAGGCGATAGCCCAGGGCGGCATCGCCGTGGCTCTCGGGGCCCTGGTGAACCCGCTGGCGGCCATCCTGCCCTTCATCGACCCGGGGCTGGCCGACGACGCGAATTGCGGCGCCCTTCTCGGCGGCGCCCGCGCCGAAGGCGTGCCGGTGCAGAGCGCGCGGCGGTAGGGCCGCAAGCGCCCCCTCCGTCTCGGCGCTCTCGCGCCGATCCCCCTCCCCCGCAGCGCAGACTGCGGGGGAGGGGCTTCGCCGAGGCCGGAGGAGGAGGCGCTCGCCGGCTAGCGGCTCAGCGCCATCTCCACTCCGCCCTTCGCCTTCTCCCGCCGCGCCCGCACTGAGGCGGCGAGCCCCTCCAGCACCTCGACGCTGGTGTCCCAGTCGATGCAGGCGTCGGTGATCGACTGGCCGTATTCCAGCGGCCTCCCGGGGATCAGCGCCTGACGGCCGGCCTTCAGGTGGCTCTCGACCATCACCGCGCAGATCCGGTCGCTACCCGCTGCGATCTGGGCGGCGATGTCGGCGCAGACCCTGGGCTGGTTCTCGTGGTTCTTGCGGCTGTTGTCGTGGCTGGCGTCGACCATCAGCCGGGGCGTCAGTTCGGCCGCCTCCAGCTCGGCCACGGCCGCGGCGACGCTTTCCGCATCGTAATTGGGCTCGCGCCCGCCGCGCAGGACGATGTGGGCGTCCTCGTTGCCGGTGGTGGCGGCGATGGCCGAGCGGCCGTCCTTGCCCACCGCCAGGAAATGGTGCGGCTCGCGGGCGGCCAGCACGGCGTCCACGGCGATCTTCACCGCCCCGTTGGTGCCGTTCTTGAAGCCCACCGGGCAGGAGAGACCCGAAGCCATCTCCCGGTGAATCTGGCTCTCGGTGGTCCTCGCCCCGATCGCGCCCCAGGCGACCAGGTCGGCGATGTACTGCGGCGTCGTCACGTCCAGGAACTCGACCGCGGCCGGCAGCCCCAGCGCGTTGACGTCCAGCAACACGCGGCGGGCCAGCCGCAGCCCCTCGTCGATGCGGAACGAGCCGTCCAGCGCCGGGTCGTTGATCAGCCCCTTCCAGCCGACGGTGGTGCGGGGCTTCTCGAAATAGACCCGCATGATGATCTCGAGCTCGCCCGCGTGCCGCTCACGCTCGGCCGCCAGCCGCCGGGCGTATTCGAGGGCCGACTTCGGCTCGTGGATCGAGCAGGGGCCGATCACCACCGCCAGCCGGTCGTCGGCGCCGGTCAGGATGTCGTGGAAGGCCCGCCGGCCCGTCGTCACCGTCTCGGTGATGAGCGAGGTCGCCGGCTGCTCGCCAATCACCTGCATGGGCGGGCTGAGCGGCTGGATGTCTCTGATGCGCAGGTCGTCGGTGGTCATCTCATGTCTCCGGGTGGGGCGTCCCGGCGGCATGAAAAAAGCCGCCAGGTCTCTGGCGGCTGGTCAGGGGCTCGGCTGTCGTGGGTGTTAGGCCGAGCGATCCCCTTCCGGCGCCAGAGGCGTCGGATAGCCGAAGTACCAAAACGAATATTGGCCGGCTGCGAGGATCATCGGGATGGCTTCTACAGCACGGGAGCGGGGTTGTCACCCGCCGGACCGAGCCGCTTCGCCACCTCCGCTTTCAGCTCAGCCTTTCGCTGTTCCGGGAGCAGGCGCCCGTCGAGTCCCGCGAGCGCGGCGTCCATGGCGTACAAGGCGTTGAGCGTCACGCCCTTGCCGACGAAGAACTTCAACCGCGCGTAGGCCTCCACGGCGCCGAGCGCCCTCAGCTCCTCCTCGGTCGTGACGCCAACTCGCCGAGCACCCGGACCATGTACGGGCCCAGCCCAGGCAGCTGTTCGATCGGCTTCATCTCCGTCCTGAAACGCGGTTGCGGTTGACGGTCGCGCCGGAGCCGCTCCAAGCTTCGCGGCGAGGGCTCGAAGTAAATAGGCGAGGACGCATGAAGGCCAAGTGGGTTGGAACGGCGGCGGCGCTGGCCGTGACGCTGGCGGGAGGCGCTGCGCTAGGGCAGGGCGTTGCAGACGTCATCAAGGCGCGGCAGCAGGGCTACAAGGCCCAGGGCGCGGCCTTCAAGGCCATCAACGACGAGCTGAAGAAGGATGCGCCGAGCGTCGCCGTAATCCAGAAGTCCGCCAAGGTGCTCACCGACACGGGCGCGATGCAGTACCGCTGGTTCCCCAAGGGCTCGGGCCCGCAGACCGGCGTCAAGACCGCCGCGAAGGCGGAGATCTGGTCTGACCCGGCCGGCTTCACCGCCGCCCAGAAGGCCTTCCAGGCCGAGGCGAACAAGCTGGGTCAGGCCGCCGCCAAGGGCGACTTGGGCGCTATCCGCCCGCAGGTCGGCGCGACGGGAAAGACCTGCGCCGGCTGCCACAACAAGTACCGCGTCAAGACCTAACGCTCGTGGCGGAGGGGGCGGAGAGGGACGCGGACGCGAAGATCCGCGTGCGCCTGTGGGATGGCCCGACCCGGCTCATCCACTGGGCGCTCGTGGTCCTCGTCGGCGTCTCCTGGTGGACCCACGAGATCGGCCGGATGGATTGGCACCGGTGGAGCGGCTACACCGTCCTGGCTATCCTGGTGTTCCGCATCTTCTGGGGCTTCTTCGGGGGTTCGACGGCCAGGTTCGGCTCGTTCCTGAAGGGCCCCGCAGCCGTCGCCGCCTACGCCCGGACCATCCTGAAGCCCGGCGCCGCGGCCCTGCCGGGCCACAACCCGATGGGCGGATGGAGCGTGCTGGCCATGCTGCTGGCCCTGGTCTGCCAGGTGGTCTTCGGCCTCTTCTCGGTGGACGTGGACGGCATCGAGTCCGGGCCGTTCTCGCAGTACGTCAGCTTCGACCTCGGCCGCCGCTTCGCCGAGTGGCACGAGCTGTCGTTCAACATCCTGTTGGCGCTGATCGCACTGCACATCGCAGCCGTGGTCTTCTACCTGGTCGTGAAGCGCGACAACCTGATCGGCGCCATGGTCACCGGCCGGCGGCTGATGGCGTCTGAGCCCAAGGACATCCGCTTCGCGCCGCCATGGATGGTGCTGATCGGAATCGCCATCGCCGCCGCAATCGCCTGGATCGTGATGAAGGGCGGGCGGCTCTAGAGTTTTCAGAAGCGCGCCGCTCGAACGGCGCCGGTTACGGGGGACGGAAATGCACAAGGGTCTTGCGGCGCTCGCGATGGGCGCCTGCCTCATCCACTTCGGCGCTCAGGAAGCCGCCGCGCAGGCCAACTCCGGCCAGGCCGCCCAGGCGGCGCCCCGGCAGGTCCGCGGCGGCCGGCCCGAGAAGGTCGCCGAAGGCGCCACTGAGCTCATGGCCGAGATGCGCGACGGGGTGAAGCTTGCCGGCAACCTCTATCTGCCTCAGGGGCAGGGGCCGTTCCCCTGCATCGTCATGCGCACGCCCTACGGCAAGGACGCGATGTTCGCCTCGCCCGCCGGGGCCAAGCGCTACACCGACGCCGGCTACGCCTATTTCGTCCAGGACACCCGCGGGAAGGGCCGCTCGGAGGGCTTCTACCAGGCCTTCGTCAACGACGGCTTCGACGGCTACGACACCATCGAGTGGATGGCTAAACAGCCCTGGTGCAACGGCAAGATCGGCATCACCGGCGGCTCGGCCATGGGCATCACCGCCAACATGGCCGCGACCCACAACCCGCCGCACCTCGTGGCCGCGTTCGTCGTCGTCGCGCCCTCCACGCGGCTGACCGGCTCCTTCATCGGCGGCGCCTTCAAGCAGAAGGACTCCGGCGATTGGAGTCGCGGCCAGGGCATCAAGGAGGAGGTGATCGCCCGCTCGGCCCAGAACTATCCGGACAGCGCCTACTGGGCGACGACCGAGATCGGCGAGCTGCGCCGCTACATCGACATCCCAATGTACAACTACGGCGGCTGGTACGACATCTTCAACGAAGGCAACGTCCGCAACTTCCAGTACCTGCAGGAACACGGCGCCGAAGGGGCGCGCGGTAACCAGAAGCTGGAGATGGGCGCCTTCGGCCACGGGCCGCTCTCCGGCGACATCGAATACTCCGACGGCGGGCGCCTCGGCGCCAACGCGCAAGAGATCCGCTGGTTCGACTACTGGCTGAAGGGGATCGACAACGGCATCATGAGCGAGCCGCCGGTGCGGGCCTTCATGATGGCCGCGTCCCGCAAGGGCGCGGCCTCGCCGAAGAACCGCTGGATGAGCTTCGGATCATGGCCGCCCGGCTCGCGGGAGGTGAACTACTATCTCCAGCCCGACGGCTCGCTCTCCACCAAGGCTCCACCGGCGACCGGCAAGCCTATCACCTACCGCTTCGACCCCAAGAAGCCAGTGCAGACCTATGGCGGCGCCAACCTGACCTTCGAGCGCGGCCCCATGGACCAGCGCCCGATCGGCCAGCGTGAGGACTACCTGCGCTTCACCACCGCCCCGCTTGCCGAGGACGTGGTGATCGCCGGGCCGGTCACTATGGACCTGTGGGCCGCCACCGACGGCCCAGACACCGACTTCATGGTCAAGCTCGTCGACGTCTACCCCGACGGCTACGAGGCCATCGTGCTCGATAGCGCCGTGCGAACCCGCTACCGCGCCGGCCGCAAGCCTGACGAGATCCGGATGATGGCCCCAAACGCCCCGGAGAAGCTGACGCTGGACCTGTGGGACACGGCCATCACCTTCGAGAAGGGCCACCGCATGGCGGTGCACGTGACCTCGTCGAACAACCCGCGGTTCGACGTCAATCCCAACACCGGCGAGCACCCCGGTCCGCGCGTTAAGCCTAGGGTGGCCAAGAACACCGTCTTCCTGGACGCCGCACGGCCCTCGGCCCTCCGACTGCCGGTGCTCTACCTTCCAGACGTGGTAGCGGGGCAGTGACAGATTCGCTTGCTGCGCCGCCGTTCTTGTCGTCCCAGCCGCGGCAGGGGCGCGCTTGAAACGCAGGAGCCGAGCTCCACGGCAGGAACAACCCACCTGGCTCAGTGTTGTGGCCTCACCCCTGGAGGCCGGTTTGACCACGAAATCAGACGATTGCGAGCCGGATCGCCCGGCTCACCTGCGCGTCGTGGCGATGCCTCGGGACGCCAACCCCGGCGGCGACATCTTCGGCGGCTGGACGCTGTCGCAGATGGACCTCGCCGGCGGCGTGTTCGCCGCGCGTGAAGCCGAAGGCCGGGTTGCGACCGTGGCCATCGACGCCATGAAGTTCCTGCGGCCGATCGCCGTCGGCGATGAGGTGAGCTGCTACTGCCACCTAGTGGAACGCGGCGACACGTCCATGACGGTCAAGGTCGAGACCTGGGCCCGGGGCCGCAGCTCGCCGGCAGGGGAGAAGGTCACCGAGGGGGTTTTCACCTTCGTCGCCATCGACGACCAAGGCCATCCGCGTCCGGTCGGACGCCCATCCGAGGAGTAGACTCATGAGCGCCGAACGAACGGCGACCCTCTACCGCATGGTCCTCGAAGACCACACCTGTCCGTTCGGCGTACGCGCCAGGCAGATGCTGGAGCGCCACGGCTACGAGATCGACGAACATATCCTGAGCACCCGCGAGGAGGTCGACGCCTTCGAGGCCGAGCAAGGCGTCAAGACCACCCCGCAGATCTTCATCGGGGACGAACGGATCGGCGGGAGTGAGGACCTGGAGCGCTACCTCGCCTCGCGGGGCTGACCCGCTCCCGATGGGCCGGAGCTGTTCCGCGCCGCCTCGCTGCGGCGCCTCTGCCATGGCCAGCAGCCCTCGATCTCGGTCTCGAGAGAGAAGCTGAGGAAGGTGCGGATGGCGATGATGCCTGCGAGCAGGCTGACGCTCTCGGCCGTCAGCGGAGCGGTCACCGTGTCGATGATGTCGGCGCCGACGAGCAGCTCCAGCCCCAGGAGGATGCCTCGGCCGAGGTTTGCGCGGTACCTCTCGTAAGCCTCGCCCCATCCGCCGCCGCGCGCCCCCTGACGCACGAACAAGGCGCTCGCCACGAGCACCCCGAGCACCACCGCAGCCACGCCCGCGAGCTCCAGCGCGTCGGCGATCGGACGCACGAACGGGTGGACGAGCTCCATCATCGGCTTCTCCCTCGCCGAAGTCCTAAGTGCGGCGGGCGAGGAGGTAACAGTCGAGGCGGCGGCAGGTTCTGGCTGGCTTGGACAGGCTTGTCCGGGGTTCAGTTTTCCTCTGTCCCGCTCTGGTTCGCGGCCAGCGGTAGGGACAGCTCGCAGGCGAGGCCCTCCGGACGCCAGTTCAGTTCGGTGGATCCGCGCAGCGACCCGCTCAGCGCCCGCTGAAGAACCGTCGTCCCGAAGCCGCGTTTCGCCGGCGCCTCGGCGCGCGGGCCCCCGGATTCGACCCAGCGGAAATTCAGCCGGTCGTCGGCCGTCGACCAGCGTATGTTCACCCGCCCTTCGCGGGCGCTGAGGGCGCCGTGCTTGGCCGCGTTAGTGGCCAGTTCGTGCAGCACCATGGCGATACCCTGCGCCGCCGCCGGGCCGAGGGGGAGGCTCGGACCCTCAATCGAGACCCGTTCTCCATCTCCCAGGGTGAAGGGCGCCAGCTCTTCCTCCACAAGTCGTCTGAGGTCCGCCCCGCGCCAGCGGGAAACCGCCAACAGCTGGTGCGCCCGGGCGAGCGCCTCCACCCGACCCACGATCGTTTGGCGGAGCTCTTCGGGGTCCTCCGCGCGGCTCAGGCTCACCGCGCCTTGGATGACCGTCATCAGGTTGTTCGCCCGATGATCCACCTCCTGCATGAGGAGGCCCAGCCGCTCCTCCGCCTCCTTGCGCTCGGTGAGGTCGATGACGACGCCGAGCGCGCGCGTGGCCACGCCGCTCGCGTCCACCAGCGGCCGGCCCTTCGCGCCGATCCATCTGATGGACCCGTCCTTTAGGACGACGCGATACTCGTTGGACGAGGGTTCCGAGCGGCGCGTCGCCGCGTCCAACCGAGCGAGATAGCCGGCGCGGTCGCTCGGATGGACGGCGGTCAACACGTCCTTGAACCGAAGGGGCCCTTGGATGTGCTCCAGGCCGTGCATCCGCTTGTAGGTGTCCGAAACTTGGCCCTGGTCGGCGAGCATGTCCCATTCCCAGGCGCCGATGCCGCCAACCTCCTGCGCCAGGTTGAAGCGCTCCTGAGCTTCCCGCTCGGCCTCCAGGGCCGCGCGAAGCCGACCTTCGACTTGAGCACGCTCTACGGCGGAAGCGGTGCGCGAGGCGACGTCCTCAACGAGGCGCACATCCAGCGCGTCCCAGCTGCGCGGGCTGGCCGAGTGGGCGTAGACGATGGCCGTCAGGCGTGCGTCCCGCAGCAGCGGCGTCACCACCAGCGCCCGCGTGCCGATGCTTTCCCACGTGGGCAGGTACCTCGGGGCCGACGTGCGAGGATCGGAGCGGCAATCCTCCACCACCAGGGTTTTGCCGCTGCGCAGCTCGGCGATGACTTCCGGCCCGAAGGCGTCCAGCACCCGCGCCTCGTCGGCCAGGGAGGCCGCTGTCCCGTCGGTCCAATCGCGCTCGACCTTCACTACCTCGCCGGTCCCGTCGATCTCTCCGTACCCCGCCCTGTTCACACGCAGATACCGTCCGAGCAGCTCGGCCGCGGCGAGGGTGATCGCATCGGGCGCCGCAAGCTCGCGCAAGGCGTCGCTCAGTTCGATCAGGAAGGCCTGCCGGCGCTCGGCGAGGACGCTCTGGGTGGTGTCGTAGGTCGTCCAGAGGACGCCAGCCACCGAGCCGTCCTCAAGCCGCACAGGAGAGCAGGAGAGCGTCCTCCAAGTGGCGGTGGGACGTCCGGCGCGCTCGACGACGAGAGGCAGGTTCTCCACGAAACTCGCTTCGCCCGCCTGCGCCTTCAGGACGTAAGGCGCGATGTCGGCCCAAACTTCAGGCCAGACCTCCGGGGCGGGCCGCCCCATGGCGCTCGGCCGGCCGGCGAGCAGGGGCAGGAAGGCCTCGTTGTGGAAGCTGATCAGCGATGGTCCCCAGGCCAGGTAGCTCGGAAACAGCGAGCCGCTGATAAGCCTCAGAGTCGACTTCAGTTCGCTCGGCCATGCGCTGACAGGCCCAAGCGGCGTCTGCTCCCAGTCGACCTCCGAGATGGCGCGCGCGGCCTCCCCCCCGCCTGCAAGAGATGAGAGGTCTGCGGGCGAGCGAGCGGTCAAGACGAGTTCTGGAGCTCCAATCGGAGCCGACACTTCTAGTGCACGGCCTGACGGCCGTCGCGGTCATTTGGTGGTCGCTCGAGGTGACGCTTCGTCGCCTCGGAGCACGAACGCCGTGCGGCCGCTAGTGGGCCGCGGCGGCCTCGCGCAGGCAGTTCAGCCAGGCGTCCTCGCGCGCCTTTTCCGCCTCGCGCAGCTTGGCCTCGGCTTCGCGGACGCCCGCGTCGTGCTTGCGCCATTCGGCCACCGCGCCTTCCCGGGCGGCGCGGGCGGCCTCCAGGGTCGGGAAACGGGCTAGCACCGCACGGACCGAATAATTCACCGGCGGGCCGACCGTCTCACGGTCGGGATAGAAGCCGGTCACCGAGTCCGCGCTCTCCTGCTCGATGTGGAAGACGTCTGCCCAACCGGCGTGGTGGCGCATCAAGGCCCAGGGCCGCTCGATCGTCTGGCTCACCGCAACTCTCCAAGGAAGATGTCGAAGCACGCTCTAGCGCAGGCGAGGGCCGGCCCGCCAGCCCCCGACGCCGAAGCCCAAACAGAATGCGCCAGGTGTGGTGCAGGTTCTACGGCGCAGGATCGGAGACCCATCGCACCACCGCCTTCTCCACGTCCCAGGCCTCGCTGGCGCGGGCGGCGTTCCGGACCACGGCGGCGGTGCGCGCCCGGCAGATGCCGAGCTCCTTGTCGAGGATCAGGCCAGGCAGCAGCTTCTTGGTCAGGTGCTCTTCGCGGCGGAGACTGTCCTGGCCTGCGCCGGGCGGGGGCTCGCCGCAGAGCACGAGCCAGCGGCGCGCCTCGACGATGCGGCCCTGGTCATCGCGCCGCGTCGGCTTCAGCGCCCCGAAGATGTGAATGCGGAAGGGCTCGCCAGTGGAGGCTTCTTCCGGGGTGAACTGCACCTGCACGATCAGCGGCTCGCCGCCGCCGGCGACGATCACCGACTGCGCGGGATCGTCCGGCGGGACCAGCCGGCCGCCGCGCACCTCTCCGTGCTCGGCGCAGGGCGGCGGGGCGGCCTTCGGGGCGTGCCACTGCGCCTGGCACTCTGCGGTCATCGAGACCCACGCGCCATCCCGGAACGGCGGCGCGCGCTTCGCGTCAGCGTCGGTGAACAGCGGCTCCTCGCTCATCACCACGTTGCAGGCGCTGAGCATCAGGCTGGCGAGGGCGACGAGGAGCGCGCGCATCGTGGGAGGGTCGTCCCGCCATGCCAGGAAGGTCAAGCTTGCGCCCCCAGTCTCGTCCTGACCGGCTTCACGCCGGCCACCCGTCCCCTTTGCGTCCGAACCGCTGCAACAGGCTGGGTCGCCGGGACAAGCCCGGCGATGACGACGGGAGATAACTGAGCCAGGATCGGCGCCCAGGAGGGGCCGCCCATGCTGCCGGCATCGATTTCCGACTACCGCGAGCTCGCCCGGCGGCGGCTGCCGCGGATGATCTTCGACTACATCGACGGGGGCTCCTACGCCGAGGCGACGCTGGCCCGGAACGTCGCCGACATGGAGGCCATCCCCCTGCGCCAGCGGGTGATGCGGGACATGAGCCGGCTCTCCACGGCCGTCACCCTGTTCGGCCAGCCGATGGCGATGCCGGTGGCTCTGGCGCCTGTCGGGATGGCCGGCATGTACGGCCGCCGTGGCGAGGTGCAGGCCGCCCGCGCCGCGAAGACGGCGGGCGTGCCCTTCTGCCTCTCCACGGTCGGCATCTGCCCGCTGGAGGAGGTGGGGCAGGGGGCCGGGACGCCGCCCTGGTTCCAGCTCTACATGCTCAAGGACCGCGGCTACATGCGCGAGCTCTTGGCCCGGGCCAGGGATGTGGGCAGCCCGGTGCTGGTGTTCACCGTCGACCTGCCGGTCCCCGGGACGCGCTACCGCGACGTCCGCTCGGGCCTGTCGGCGCGGGCCGCCGGGCCGGGCGCGCACCTCAACCGCGCCTGGCAGGGGCTGACCCGGCCCGGCTGGTTGTGGGACGTCTACCTGAACGGCCGGCCGCACGTGTTCGGCAACGTGTCCAAGGCGGTGCCGGAGGCGCGGGGCTTTGGCGATTTCTGGGGCTGGATCGGCGCCAACTTCGACCGCTCGGTGGCCTGGAAGGAGATCGACTGGGTGCGCGAGAGTTGGGACGGCCCGATCGTTCTGAAGGGCGTGCTGGATGTGGAGGACGCGAGGGACGCGGTCCGCGCCGGGGCCGACGGCATCGTCGTCTCGAACCACGGCGGCCGGCAGCTCGACGGGGTGAAGTCCTCCATCGCCGCCCTGCCGCTGATCGCCGATGCGGTCGGCGGCGACCTGACCGTGCTGATGGACGGCGGCGTCCGCTCTGGGCTCGATATCCTCAAGGCCCTGGCGCTGGGGGCCAAGGGCGTGATGATCGGCCGCGCGTGGGCCTATGCGCTGGGGGCTGGCGGCCAGCCGATGATCGAACGCATGTTGGGCACGCTTCGCGCCGAGCTGTCGACGGCCATGATCCTGACCGGCTGCACCGACGTCGTCCGCGCAGACAAATCGCTGCTGGACGCGGCGGTTTAGAAAAACATTGCCCGCCCCCAGCGAGAGTCCCGTCGACAAGGGCTGAACTTGCCGGTAAACGCGCCCTTCCAATCGCGCGTGGGGCGGCCCCTTTTCGGGGCGCGCTCGCGCGCGCCTGTATGGAGTGAGGAAGATCAGCATGGGCTTGCCCCAGCAGCAAGGTCTCTACGACCCCCGCAACGAACATGACGCGTGCGGTGTGGGCTTCGTCGCCAATATCAAAGGCAAGAAGTCGCACGAGGTCATCGAGGCTGGCCTGCAGATTCTGGTCAACCTCGACCACCGCGGCGCGGTGGGCGCCGACCCGCTCGTGGGCGACGGCGCCGGGATCCTGATTCAGATTCCGGACGCGCTCTACCGCGACTGGGCCAAGGGCGCCGGCGTCGACCTGCCGCCGGCCGGCGAATACGCCGTGGCCATGTGCTTCCTGCCGCAGGACGATGAGGCGCGCGCCGTCGCCTGCGCACAGTTCGAACACTTCCTGAAGGTGGAGCGCCAGCCGCTGCTCGGCTGGCGTGACGTGCCGGTGGACACCACGGGTCTGGGCGAAGCGGTGCTGGCCCAGATGCCGGTGATCCGCCAGGCCTTCATCGGTCGCGGGCCGAACGTGAAGGACCAGGACGCCCACGAGCGCAAGCTGCTGGCGGTGCGCAAGCAGACCCAGAACCCGCTCGCGGACCTGGCGAAGAAGAAGAACCTCCCCGGCCTGACCCAGCTCTACATGCCGTCGCTGTCGACGCGGACGGTGGTCTACAAGGGCCTGCTGCTCGCCCACCAGGTGGGGACCTTCTACAAGGACCTGGCGAACCCGCTTGCCGAGTCCGCCCTGGGCCTGGTGCACCAGCGGTTCTCGACCAACACCTTCCCGTCCTGGAAGCTGGCCCACCCCTACCGGTTCATCGCCCACAACGGCGAGATCAACACCGTCCGCGGGAACGTTAACTGGATGAACGCCCGTCGGCGTTCGCTGGAGAGCCCGCTGCTGGGCGCCGACCTCGACAAGATGTGGCCGCTGATCCCGCACGGGCAGTCGGACACCGCCTGCCTGGATAACGCGCTCGAGCTGCTGCTCGCCGGCGGCTATCCGCTCGCCCACGCGGTGATGATGCTGATCCCCGAGGCCTGGGCCGGCAACCCGCTGATGGATGCGCGCCGGCGCGCCTTCTACGAGTACCACGCCGCCCTGATGGAGCCGTGGGACGGCCCCGCGGCGGTGGCCTTCACCGACGGTCGCCAGATCGGCGCGACCCTCGACCGCAACGGCCTGCGCCCCGCGCGCTTCCTGATCACCGACCAGGACCACGTGGTCATGGCCTCGGAAGCCGGCGTGCTGACGATTCCGGAGGAGCGGATCGTCCGCAAGTGGCGCCTCCAGCCCGGCAAGATGCTGCTCATCGACATGGAGCAGGGCCGGATCATCGAGGACGAGGAGATCAAGGCGACGCTGGCCGACGCCGAGCCCTACGAGCAGTGGCTCGCGGACACCCAGTTCAAGCTGGAGGAGCTGCCCGAGGCGAACGGCCCGGTGAGCGCGCTCAGCAACGATGCGGCCGACCTGCTCGATCGCCAGCAGAGCTTTGGCTACACCCAGGAGGACATGAACTTCTTCCTGGAGCCCATGGCCCGGATCGGCGACGATCCGATCGGCTCCATGGGCGCCGACACGCCGATCGCGGTGCTGAGCCGCCGGCCGAAGCTGCTGTACGAATACTTCAAGCAGAACTTCGCCCAGGTCACCAACCCGCCCATCGACCCGATCCGCGAAGAGCTGGTGATGAGCCTGGTCTCGATGATCGGGCCGCGGCCGAACCTGCTCGGCCACAACGCCGGCAGCCACAAGCGGCTGGAAGTTTCCCAGCCGATCCTCACCAACGAGGACCTGGCGAAGATCCGCTCGATCAACGAGCTCTTGGACGGCGCCTTCCGCACCGCCACGCTGGACGCCACCTGGCCGGCCGAAGATGGCGCGGCGGGGCTGGAGCCGGCGCTCGACCGCCTGTGCCGCGAGGCCACCGAGGCGGTGCTGGCGGACATGAACATCCTCATCGTCTCCGACCGGGCGGCGGGCGCCGAGCGCATCGCAATCCCGGCGGCGCTGGCCACGGCGGCGGTGCACCATCACCTGATCCGCCAGGGTCTGCGGATGCAGACGGGCCTGGTCATTGAGACCGGCGAAGCGCGCGAAGTGCACCACTTCTGCGTCCTGGCCGGCTACGGCGCCGAGGGGATCAACCCCTACCTGGCGTTCGAGACGCTGGAAGACCTGCGCATCCGCACGGGCATGACCCAGTCGGCCTATGAGGTCCGCAAGAACTTCATCAAGGCGGTCGGCAAGGGCATCCTGAAGGTGATGTCCAAGATGGGCATCTCCACCTACCAGTCCTATTGCGGCGCCCAGATCTTCGACGCGGTCGGCCTCTCAAGCGAGGTGATCGAGAAGTATTTCACCGGCACGGCCACGACCATCGAGGGCGCGGGCCTGAAGGAGATCGCCGAAGAGACGGTTCGGCGGCACAAGGACGCCTGGGGCGACAGCCCCATCTACGCCAACATGCTGGACGTGGGCGGCCAGTACGCCTTCCGCCTGCGCGGCGAGACCCACGCCTGGACGCCCGAAAGCGTCTCGCGGCTGCAGCACGCCGTGCGCGGCAACCTGCCCGACGAGTACAGGGAGTTCGCGGCCAGCATCAACGAGCAGAGCGAACGGCTGCTGACCATCCGCGGCCTGATGCAGCTCAAGCCCGCCGAGCAGCCGATCCCGCTCGACGAGGTCGAGCCGGCCTCGGAGATCGTCAAGCGGTTCGCCACCGGCGCTATGAGCTTCGGCTCCATCAGCCGCGAAGCGCACACCACCTTGGCGCTGGCCATGAACCGCATCGGCGGCCGGTCGAACACCGGCGAGGGCGGCGAGGAACGTGACCGCTTCAAGCCGCTGCCGAACGGCGACTCCATGCGCTCGGCCATCAAGCAGGTGGCCTCGGGCCGGTTCGGCGTCACGACCGAGTACCTGGTCAACGCCGACGACATCCAGATCAAGATGGCCCAGGGCGCCAAGCCCGGGGAGGGCGGCCAGCTGCCCGGCCACAAGGTGGACAAGAACATCGCGCGCGTCCGGCACTCGACGCCGGGGGTGGGCCTGATCAGCCCGCCGCCGCACCACGATATCTATTCGATCGAGGATCTGGCCCAGCTGATCCACGACCTGAAGAACGTCAATCCGGGCGCACGCATCTCGGTGAAGCTGGTTTCGGAAGTGGGCGTCGGCACCGTCGCCGCGGGCGTCGCCAAGGCCCGGGCCGACCACGTGACCATCTCCGGCTTCGAGGGCGGCACGGGAGCCTCGCCGCTCACCTCGCTGACCCACGCCGGCTCGCCCTGGGAGATCGGCCTGGCCGAGACCCAGCAGACGTTGCTCCTGAACGGCCTGCGGACCCGCATCGCCGTACAGGTGGACGGGGGCCTGCGGACCGGCCGGGACGTGGCCATCGGCGCGCTGCTCGGGGCCGACGAGTTCGGCTTCGCCACCGCCCCGCTGATCGCGGCCGGCTGCATCATGATGCGCAAGTGCCACCTGAACACCTGCCCGGTGGGGGTGGCCACCCAGGACCCGGTGCTGCGCGCGCGCTTCACCGGCCAGCCCGAGCACGTGATCAACTACTTCTTCTTCGTCGCCGAAGAGCTGCGGGAGATCATGGCCCAGATGGGCTTCAGGACCGTCAACGAGATGGTCGGTCGGGTGGACCGCATCGACATGGCCGAGGCGCTCGACCACTGGAAGGCGCACGGTGTCGACCTGTCGCGCATCCTCTACCAGGCGCCGGTCGAGAGCCCGAAGGGGCTGTGGAACATGGACCGCCAGGACCACGGCCTGGAGAAGGCGCTCGACAACGAGCTGATCGCCTTCGCCAAGGACGCCCTGGAGAACGGCAAGCCGGTCCGCGGCGAGTTCGCGATCAAGAACGTCAACCGCACCGCCGGCGCCATGCTGTCGGGCGAGGTGGCCAAGCGCTACGGCCACGCCGGCCTGCCCGAAGACACCATTTCGCTGACCTTCAAGGGCTCGGCGGGCCAGAGCTTCGGCGCCTTCGCGGCCCGCGGCGTCTCGCTCGAGCTGATCGGCGAGGGCAACGACTACGTCGGCAAGGGCCTCTCGGGCGGCCGGATCGTGGTCAAGCAGCCGCCGGAGGCCAACCGCGAGCCGACGCAGAACATCATCGTCGGCAACACGGTGCTCTACGGGGCCATCTCGGGCGAAGCCTACTTCCACGGCGTCGCCGGCGAACGGTTCGCCGTGCGCAACTCCGGCGCCGTGACGGTGGTGGAAGGCGCCGGCGACCACGCCTGCGAATACATGACCGGCGGCGTGGTGGCGGTGCTCGGCGACACCGGCCGCAACTTCGCGGCCGGGATGAGCGGGGGGATCGCCTACGTCTACGACCCGAGCGGCCGCTTCAAGGACCTGTGCAACATGGCCATGGTCGACCTCGAAAAGGTCGAGCCGGCCGGCCGCGCCGATCCGGCGGACGAGCCCTATCGTCCCAGCCAGCGCTCCATCTCGGTGGAGGACAATGGCATGGGCGACGTGCTGCGGTTCGACGCCGAGCGGCTGAAGATCCTCATCGAGCGCCACCTGCGATACACGGGCAGCGCGCGGGCCCGGGCGATCCTGGACAACTGGGACGCCGAGGTTGGGAACTTCGTGAAGGTCATGCCCAAGGACTATCGCCGCGCGCTGATCGAGTTGGCCGCGGAACGCCAGGCGGCTCCGGTCGCCGCCGAGTAACAAGACAAGTTCGGAGCATCACGAGATGGGAAAGCCGACCGGCTTCCTGGAGGTCGAGCGTCAGGACCGCGGCTACGAGCCGCCGACCGAGCGCCTGAAGACCTGGAAGGAGTTCGTCCACCCGCTGCCCGTCGAGGCCGTGCGCAAGCAGGCTTCGCGCTGCATGGATTGCGGGATTCCGTTCTGCCACAACGGCTGTCCGGTGAATAACCAGATCCCGGACTTCAACGACCTCGTCTACCGGGACCACTGGCGCGAGGCGCTGGATAACCTGCAGTCCACCAACAACTTCCCGGAGTTCACGGGAAGGGTGTGCCCGGCGCCCTGCGAGGCGTCCTGCACGCTGAACATCATCGACACCCCGGTGACCATCAAGACGATCGAATGCCAGATCGTCGACCGCGGCTGGGAAGAAGGCTGGATCACGCCCCAGCCCTCGGCGCGCGGCACGGGCAAGCGCGTCGCGGTGGTCGGCTCCGGCCCCGCGGGCCTGGCCTGCGCCCAGCAGCTGGCCCGCGCCGGCCACGCGCCTACCGTGTTCGAGAAGTCGGACCGGGTTGGCGGCCTGCTCCGCTACGGCATCCCCGACTTCAAGATGGAGAAGCACCTCATCGACCGGCGCATCCGGCAGATGGAAGGCGAGGGGGTGATATTCCGGACCAACTTCGAGGTCGGCAAGAACGTCTCCGTCCAGCGGCTGCTGGACGACTACGACGTGCTGGTGATGGCCGGCGGGGCCGAGAACCCGCGCGACCTGGACGTGCCGGGCCGTGAGCTCGACGGCGTCCACTTCGCCATGGAGTTCCTGACTCAGCAGAACAAGCGCGTGGCGGGCGACCCGGAGCACGTGGCGGCCCCGCAGGGCACGCTCTCGGCAAAGGGCAAGCACGTCGTCGTGATCGGCGGCGGCGACACCGGGTCGGACTGCATCGGCACCTCCAACCGCCACGGCGCGGCCTCGGTGGTCCAGCTGGAAATCATGCCTGAGCCCCCCGCCCGGGAGAACAAGCAGCTGACTTGGCCAGACTGGCCGCTCAAGCTGCGCACCTCCTCGTCCCACGAGGAAGGCTGCGAGCGCGACTTCGCGGTCGGCACCAAGCGGTTCATCGGCGAGAACGGCAAGGTTGTCGCCGTCGAGTGCGTCCGCCTGGAGTGGGTGACCGGCGAGGACGGCCGCATGCGCATGCAGGAGATCCCCGGCTCGGAGTTCCAGCTGAAGGCGGACCTGGTGCTGTTCGCCATGGGCTTCGTCGGCCCGCGCCATGAGGGCTTCGTCGAGCAGGCGGGCGTCGAGCTCGACGCCCGCGGCAACGTCAAGGCCAACGTCGCCGACTACCGGACGTCGACGCCGAACATCTTCACCTGCGGTGACATGCGCCGGGGCCAGTCCCTGGTCGTCTGGGCCATCCGCGAAGGCCGCCAGTGCGCCCAGGCCGTCGACGCCTACCTGATGGGCGCCAGCAAGCTGCCGAGGTAGCTCTCAAACCTCTCCCCGCCTCGCGGGGAGAGGTTTCCGATGTCAGTGTCCGGCGTGCGTGCCGCCCTGCAGCATCGCGATGTGCTGCTTGATCACGGGCGTGGCGCTCGCCGCGACCTGCTTCAGGGCCGGATTGTCGCCATCGGCGGCGTAGGTCGAGTGCAGGGCCAGAGCCTCCTGGTGGGCCATCTTCTGCTGGGCCAGGAACTTGGCGTCGAAGTCGGCGCCCGAGGCGTTCTGCAGCTCGGCGATCATCGCCGCGCGGCGCGCATCGAGGCTGGTGGGCGGCGTCACGTTCACGCCCGCCTGGGGCAGCGTGGCTTTCAGCGTCTGGCTGGTCTGGGTGTGGTGCTGGACCATCGTGGCGCCCAGCTGCTTTACGTGGTCGGACGTCCCCTTGCTCTGGGCGAGCTGGCCGGAGGTGATCTCGTAGAGGTCGGAGAGCGCGGCCTGGGTCGCGTAGGCGGAGGCGGTGCGCGGCATGGCCGCCGGCGCGGCGGCGGACGCCATGGTTCCCGCGTCGCCTGCCGAGCTGGCGGCCATGTTGGGATCCGAGGCGCAGGCGGCGAGGAGGGCGGCCGCGGCCGCCGAGGCTGCGAGATATACGAGGCGCATAAGGTATCCTTCAGGTGTGGCGAGACTGCCCGGTCAACCTGAGGCGGCGGTCGCATGTTCCTGAATGATCAAAGGATAAATCGGCTTGGCCGTGGCGGTCAGGCGTCGCCCACCAGCGCGATGATCTTACCCGAGCCGCCGCAGTCGGGGCAGGGGGCCTCGGCCTGGCGGCCGGTCCCCGAGCAGCGGGGGCAGACGTGCTCGCCGCTCTGGTCGGTTCCGGGCTTCACCTCGTCGCCGGGATTGAGGTCGGGCTGATCGGGCATGGGGCGCTCCTTCGCATGCGCTAACCCGCGGCCTCGCGGCGCGGTTTCTTCAGAGTCGCTGGGCCAGGCGGTTGCAGTAGCCGTCCAGCAGGCGCCCGATAGGGGGTCGCTCCTCGGCTGCGGCGCCGGCCAGAGCGAAAGTCCAGGCGCCGGCCTGAAAGGCGAGGTAGGCGATTTCGAACGCCTGCAGCAGGGCCTCGTCGGCGCCGGCTCGCGCGCAGAGCCGCACGGCTTCCTCCCGCGTCAGGCCGAGCTCCACCCAGGCCCCCGCGACATCCCAGGCGATGTCCTGGCAGCCAACCAGGTCATGGGCGTCGTCATGGTCCAGGGCGTCGGCCTTCAGGATCCGGCCGTCCGGCAGGACCAGCCACTCCCAGGCGTGCATCCGCCCGTCGATCCGCACCGGCCTCAGCGGGGCGGAGAGCAGAGGCGTAAGCCTTCCCCGCACGGCGTCGGCCGCCGCCTCGCCGAGCAACTGGCCGGCGTTGTAGGCCGCCATCTCGACGAGCTCGCCGGGTGGGGCGCCATCCTCAGGCGCGGCTGGGAACCGCCCGGCCCGGAAGGCGAGGTAGCGGCCAAGGACGTCCATCAAGGCGTCTCGATCCGTCGAGACCCGCGCTTCGCCCACCCACCGCTCCAGCAGGAACCCGTGGCGCAGGGCCAGCGGCTCGGGCGCAAAGCCGGCGGCGTGAAGCGCCTGGGCGCGCGCGAACTTGTCGGAACCCGTCGCGCCAAGTCCCGAGAACTTCAGCAGGAATTCCCCAGTCCGGGTGCGCAGCAGATACTTCCGCCGCTCCTGCGCCGCGTGGACCGGCGCCTCGACGTTGAGCGCCTGGCGCCAAGCCCCGCCCGAGAGGTCTTCGAGGGGCCCGAGCGCCTCGCCGACCAAGTCCTCGAACCAGCCCGGAAGGCGCCCCAGTGCAAAGTCCTCGAAGGTCACCAGCCGCTTGCGCGCCCCGGCCCAGCGTCGGCGATGCCGCTCGCAGGCCCGAGGCCCGAGGTCCCCCAGATGGCTCGGGAAGAACCACAGCCGGTCGGGCGGGACGCCGAGCCCCTCCAGCAGGTCCGCCGCCGCCCCGAACGAGCTGCCGGACATGCCCGGCCCCTCGTCTACGACGGCGACGTCGCCCTTCAGCCTCTGGATCAGCTCGTTCGACAGCTTCAGCTCGCGCGCGAAAGGATGGCCGCAAGGCCTTGCTGTCACGACGCTTCTTGCGCTCCCCGCCGCGCCCACGATCGCCGCGAGGCTGGTCCCTATGCTGCGCAGGCCGAGCACCGCCGGCGGCTTGTCGAACCCCGCCTGCTGCGCCGCCAACCCATAGGTTTCCGGGTAGACCGCGTAGTAGGCATAACCCTCCGGCGCCTTAACCTCCACCGTCACCCCCGCCGCGGCGGAGCGAAGAGCCGGGACCCAGGACTCCCAGGCGCGGTCGCTGGATCCCGGATCGCCCGTGCCGGGCGTGTGGGATGACAGGGTTGAGAGGCTGGTCATGACCTGTGAGGCGATCGCACGCGTCAGGGCCATGGCTGCGTCCGCCGGCGGCGTGGGCGCGTCCACCCCCCGCTCGGCGAAGGCTACGTCCGCCAGTCCTTGCGCCAAACGCCCGGCTTCGATCAGCGCCGCCACGAGGCCCTCGTGGCGCAGGATCCACAGCGGCTCGGCGTCCGCGTCGGCCAGCAGGGCGTCGATGCGCGCCAGCATCGCGTCGGCCGCTTCACGCCGGACGCGCTCGCCGTAGACCAGCATGCCCTAGGCCTGCGCCTGCAGGTGGCGGTAGGCGATGGTCTTGAAGGCGTCGAAGTCCGGGATAGGTGGGGGCGGGCGCAGCCGCTCCAGCCAGGCGCGCCACGCCTCGTACTGCTCGGGGCTGGGGGAGACCAGCGGACGACGGTCCTTGGCCAGCGACAGAGCGGCGAGCGGTGTCATCCCCTGGTCCACCAGCACGCAGAGCGCCAGGGTCGCCGAGCGGCCGATCCCGTGCTCGCAGTGGATCAGCACCCGCCGCCCGGCCGTCAGCCGCGGTCGGGCGAAGGCCACGCCCCGCTCCAGCATCTCGACGCTGACGGCGCAAAGATCCTGGGTCGGCAGGTGCAGGAAGTCGAGGCCGTGGCGCTTCAGCGCCTCGGCGTCGTCGCAGGCTTCCTGACGAAGGTCGATGACCGCGCAGACGCCGTGCTCAGCAGCCAGCGCTTCCATCTGGTCGGCCGGAACCGCCCCCCCGACCGCCAGCGTCCGCGTCAGCCAGCTGAAGGTGGGCTCCCAGCCGGCCATGGCGCGCCTAGCCCGTGGCGGCCAGCGGCTGGGCCGCCGGCGCGCTCGGCGCGTAGCGGCGCACCATCTGGCCGCAGAATTCGGCGAACTCCTCGGCGACCTGCGGCGGGGAGGTGTGGTGCGGCTCGATCCCCCGGTGCTCGGGCGTGAAGCAGAAGGTGACGGTCACCTCGAAGTCGGCCAGCGCCTCCATCTGCCGGTCGAACCAGGCGAGCGCATCGGGCCGAAAGCTGTCGGCCCAGGAGAGGCCCGTCCGCAGGTGCCTCACCCCCAGCCGCTTCATCCAGG
>NZ_DATAGM010000085.1:0-2043 GCF_036263695.1 Phenylobacterium sp. | reverse complement strand
CGCGACATGCAGGACATCGAGTTCACCGTGGAGCGCGGGCGGCTCTACATGCTGCAGACCCGCAACGGCAAGCGCACGGCCAAGGCGGCGCTGAAAGTGGCCGTGGACCTGGCCAACGAGGGCCTGATCACCGAGGAAGAGGCGGTGATGCGGGTCGAGCCCGCCAGCCTAGACCAGCTGCTGCACCCGACCATCGACCCGGCCTCGCCCCGTGACGTGATCGCCACCGGCTTGCCGGCCTCGCCCGGAGCGGCCACCGGCAAGATCGTCTTCGACGCCGAGACCGCCGAGAAGCTCGGCGGGGCGGGGGAGGCGGTGATCCTGGTGCGCGAGGAGACCAGCCCCGAAGACATCCGCGGCATGGACGCCGCCCGGGGCATCGTCACCGCCCGCGGCGGCATGACCAGCCACGCGGCCGTGGTGGCCCGCGGCATGGGCCGCCCCTGCGTCTCCGGCGCCGGCGAGGTGCGGATCGACGGCAAGGCCGGCGAGCTCTACGCCCGCGGCCGCACCTTCAAGCAGGGCGACGTGATCAGCATCGACGGTTCCACCGGCGAGGTGCTGGCCGGCGTGGTGAAGATGATCGAGCCGGAGCTGTCCGGCGACTTCGCCACCCTGATGACCTGGGCGGACAAGGTCCGCCGGCTGAAGGTGCGGGCCAACGCCGAGACGGCGCTGGACGCCAAGACCGCCCGCCAGTTCGGGGCTGAGGGCATCGGCCTTTGCCGCACTGAACACATGTTCTTCGACCCGGCCCGGATCGCCGCGGTGCGCGAGATGATCCTGGCCGACGACGAGGCCGGCCGGCGACAGGCGCTGGAGAAGATCCTGCCGATGCAGCGGGACGACTTCGTCCAGCTGTTCGGGATCATGGAGGGCCTGCCGGTCACCATCCGGCTGCTCGACCCGCCGCTGCACGAGTTCCTGCCGCATACCGAGGAGGACGTCGCCGCCGTCGCCCAGGCCACCGGGCTGGACGCGGCCAAACTGCTGCGCCGGGCCAAGGAGCTGCACGAGGTCAATCCGATGCTCGGCCACCGCGGCTGCCGCCTCGGGGTCGCCTATCCGGAGATCTACGAGATGCAGGTGCGGGCGATCATCGAGGCCGCCCTCGAGGTCGCCGCCGCCGGCAAGACCCCGCCGGTCGTCGAGATCATGCACCCGCTGGTCGCCAAGGGCGAGGAGATGAAATACCTGCGCGAGCTCACCGACCGCACCGCCCAGAAGGTGATGGCTGAGAGCGGCCGGACGGTCGACTACAAGGTCGGCACCATGATCGAGCTGCCGCGGGCGGCGATCCGGGCCGACGACCTGGCTCAGCACGCCGAGTTCTTCTCCTTCGGCACCAACGACCTGACCCAGACCACCTTCGGCATCAGCCGCGACGACTCCGGCCGGTTCCTCGGCGCCTACATCGACAAGGGGATCTTCGAGAAGGACCCGTTCGTGTCGCTGGACCAGGAGGGCGTCGGCGACCTGATCCGCATCGCCGCCGAGCGCGGCCGCAAGACCCGCCCCGACGTCAAGCTCGGCATCTGCGGTGAACACGGCGGCGATCCGGCCTCCATCGCGTTCTGCGAAAAGGCCGGCCTCGACTACGTCAGCTGCTCGCCCTACCGCGTGCCGATCGCCCGCCTGGCGGCGGCCCAGGCCGCGATCGGCGAGCGCGAGAAGGACCGCTAGGCCGCCTGGCGGATCGCCTCACCGCTCAGCACCGCGTGGACGGCGGCGAGCAGCTCGCGGGCGTCCACCGGCTTGGAGACGAAGCCGTTCATGCCGGCGGCCAGGCAGGCGGCGCGGTCCTCGTCTGAGTCCGAGGCGGTGAGGGCGATGACCGCCACGTCCCGGCCGCGGCTGGAGGAAGCGCGCAGTCGCCGGGTGGCCGGAAGGCCACCGAGCCTCGGCATCGCCAGGTCCATCAGCACGAGGTCGAAGGGCTCGGACGCCAGCAGGTCCAGGGCCTCGACGCCGTCCTGGGCGCAGACGACTACCCGGCAGACCGTCTGCAGGATCAGCGAGAAGGCCTGCCGGTAGACGGCATGG
>NZ_DATAGM010000084.1:0-2183 GCF_036263695.1 Phenylobacterium sp. | reverse complement strand
CATGGCGGCGGATCCAGTCGCGGGCGACCCCGGTCGCAGCCACCAGGCAAACCTCGCCCTGGTGCTCGCGGAGCGCAGCCGGACCGAGCCACGATCCGAACGTCGCCTCGCCCAGTTCACGCTTCAGCGCCTGGCAAGTCTTCGTCCAAACCGCACCCGCCGGCATCTCCGACGCCGCGACGAAACCCCCGCTCTTCATATGGCCTAACCCCCGATCGTTCATCCCCGACCTCAGCCCCCGTGCCAAAGCCAGTTTTCTAAAGACAACAAGATCTTATCCGCCGCGAAACGAAGCTCGCGCCGTCGTCTGTTTCATCCGCACAGAGATGGAAAACGTCTTTAGGAGCGCCCAGACTATTCGGGGCGGCCCGCCGGTCAACGGGGATTCTTGACGCTCAGAAACGATATTTTCGTTGACTCACCGGCGCCCGTTGGCGGCCCAAGGGAAACGGCGTTTCCAAGCTTAGCTGGATGTGAGAATTCGCCGCAGGAGTCGCACCCGACAAGCGCCACAAAAACGACCACGCCCGCCGAGGGGTCTCGGCGGGCGTGGCGATAAACGTTAACTTTTCAGCGACTTAGCGCCGCAGCGGCGGCGCGCCGCGTCAGGCCGCGGAGCTGGACAGCTTCTTCAACTGGGCCGCCAGTCGGGACACCTTGCGGGCCCCAGTGTTCTTGTGAACCACGCCCTTGGTGACCGCCCGCATCAGCTCGGACTGGGCCTCGACGAAGGCCGTCTTGGCGGCCGCCGCGTCGCCCGCGGATACCGCTTCCTCGAAACGGCGCAGGAAGGTCCGCACGCGCGAGCGGCGGGCCTTGTTGACTTCAGTGCGGCGTTCGATCTTTCGCGCCGCCTTCTTGGCGCCAGGCGTATTGGCCATGCTTGCTCTCAGAACAGGTTGTCGCGCCCGGACGCTCCGCCCAGGCGTAAAATCGGAGGCGCGGATATACGGTAAGGGCCCGTCGGGAGCAAGCCCTTACCGGCCCTTGAACGCCGGCGGCCGCTTTTCCACGAAGGCGGCCATGCCTTCCTTCTGGTCATCGAAGGCGAACAGGGAGTGGAACAGCCGCCGCTCCATCTTCACGCCCTGGCTCAGCGGGGTCTCGTAGGCGGCGTTCACCAGCTCCTTGGCCATCATCACCGCCTGGGGCGACAGGCCGGCGATCTTCCGGGCCGCCTCCATCGCCGCCGGGACCAGCTCGGCCACCGGCACGACGCGGCTCACGAGACCGCAGCGCTCGGCCTCGGCGGCGTCCATCATCCGGGCGGTCAGCACCATGTCCATGGCCTTGGACTTGCCGACGAAGCGCGTCAGCCGCTGGGTGCCGCCGGCCCCGGGAATGACGCCGAGGTTGATCTCCGGCTGGCCGAAGCGGGCGTTGTCGGCGGCGATGATGAAGTCACACATCATCGCCAGCTCGCAGCCGCCCCCCAGGGCGTAGCCGGCCACCGCGGCGATCACCGGCTTACGGCAGCGGGTGACCCGCTCCCAGTTGCGGGTGATGAAATCTTCGGTGAAGGCCTCGGCGTAGGACTTGGGCGCCATCTCCTTGATGTCGGCGCCGGCCGCAAAGGCCCGATCCGAGCCGGTGATGACGATGGCCCGCACCGCCTCGTCGGCCTCGGCGGCGTCCAGCACGGCGGTGAGCTCGTCCATCAGCTGGCCGTTGAGGGCGTTCAGCGCCTCGGGGCGGTTCAGCCGCACCAGGGTGACGGCGTCCGACGGCTCCACGATCAGGGTGGCGTAGCTCATAGCGGGCCTCCGGTGCGATGGGATAGCCGCCGCCTTAAGGCCCCTCGACGGAATAGCCAAGCGCCCGGAGCTTCGCCGGCAATCCCTCCGGCCCAATCAGGTGGCCGACCCCGACCACCACCACGGTGCGGCCGCGGCCCTTCAGCCGGGCGTCGATCTCCCGGACCCAGACGGCGTTCCGTTCGGTCACCACGCGCCGGTAGATCACCGGCGCGGCCTCGCGCAGGGGCTCGATGGCGAGCTTCTCCAGCGCCCCCAGGTCGCCCGCCATCCACGCGCCCACCAGGGTGGAGAAGGCCTGCGGATCGCGCTCGATCTCCTCCAGGCTGTGTTCGAGGGAGGCGATCTGCTCGGCCAGCGGCGCTTCGTCGAAGAAGGCGATCTGCTGGGCCGGGGTCTCGAAAGCCTTGCGCGCGGCGCCGGCCGGGG
>NZ_DATAGM010000083.1:0-6804 GCF_036263695.1 Phenylobacterium sp. | reverse complement strand
CCTGGTCGGGCGGGAAGATCAGCCGCGGACCGCCGGAGGCGGGTTTCAGTTCGGCCAGCGCCTGGGGCGCGGAACTGGGGCCGATCGGCCGGGGCGCGGCCGGCGGGGCGTGGATCAGGTCGGCGACGTCGAACAAGATCGGCAGGGCCGCGTCCCGGCCGGTCAGTCCGCCCCGGGCCCCGCCGTCGGCCCGCCCTGTCCAGACGATGACGGCGTGGCCGCCGACGACGCCCGCCGCCAGGGCGTCGCGGAAGCCGTAGGAGGTGCCGGTCTTGTAGGCCATGGCGGGGCGCCCGCGGGTCAGGGCGGCGGGGCTGAAGCCCTGCGGCGGCGGGGTCTCGCGCAGGATGTCCAGCACCTGAACGGCGGCGTCCTGCGCCACCAGGCGCCGGCCCCGCTCGCGCCCGCGGCGCTGCGCCTCGTCCTCTGTCCAGGCCAGCGGCTTGGCGATCCCGCCGTCGCCGAGGGCGGCGTAGAGCACGGCCAAGTCCCGCAGGCTGATCCCGACCCCGCCCAGGGCGATGGCCAGGCCCGCCGCCCGGCTGTCGGCCCGCGGCCGCACCAGCTCGACGCCGGCGCCGTCGAGCCTGGCCTCAAACGCCGAGGCCCCGACCTTCTCCAGGGTGGCGACGGCCGGCATGTTCAGCGACTGGGCCAGCGCCTCGCGGACGCTGACCTTGTCGTGGAACACACGGTCGAAGTTCTCCGGCGCGTAGTCGGCGAACCGGCGCGCGGAGTCCTCGATCTGGGTGTCCGGGGCGGCGATCCCGTCCTCGAAGGCGAAGGCGTAGATGAAGGGCTTGAGCGCCGAGCCGGGGGAGCGGCGCGCGCGGGTCATATCGATCCAACCGCCGGAGGCGGAGAGGCCGGAGGAGCCCACCGCCGCGCGCACAGCCCGGCCCTTCACCTCCACCACCAGGATGGCGACCGTGGTCTCCGGCCCCTGGGCCCGCGCCGCCGCCGCGGCCAGCGGCTCGAGCCTGGCCTGCAGGGCCGCGTCGATGGTCGAGACGACGCTCGCCTCGCCGCGGTCGGCCGCCCGCGCCAGCTCGCCCGCCGCATGCCAGGCGAGCGCCGGGAACGGCGCCCGGCCGGGCAGGGGCTCGGCCTCGGCCTCGGCGGCGGCGGTTTCGGCGATGGCCCGTCTGCGGACCATCTTGTCGAGCACGGCCCTGCGGGCGAAGCGCGCGGCCTCGGGCCGACGGTCGGGGCGGCGCGCTTCCGGCGCCTGTGGCAGCGCGATCAGCAGGGCCTGCTCGGCGTCGGTCAGGCTCTCCGGTTCGTGCCCGAAGTAGGAGAGGCTCGCGGCCCGCACGCCCTCCAGGTTGCCGCCATACGGCGCCAGCGTCAGGTACATGGCCAGGATTTCGCGCTTGGAGAACCGGGCCTCCAGCTGCACCGCCCGGACCATCTCGATCAGTTTGGAGGGCAAGGTGCGCGGCCGAGGCTCCAGCAGCCGGGCCGTCTGCATGGTGAGCGTCGAGGCGCCGCTCTCGATGCGGCCGGTCACCGCCGCCTGCGCCGCCGCCCGGGTCACGGCCAGGAGATCGACGCCCGGGTGCAGCCAGAAGCGGGAGTCCTCAATGGCCACCAGCCGCTCGACGAAGCGCGGGTCGGTGCGCTCCAGGTCGGCCCGCAGGCGCCAGCGCCCGCTCTCCACCGGCAGGGCGCGCAGCCAAGCACCCCTGCGGTCCAGCACCACGGCGGAGGCCTGCTCGGCGCGGGTGAGGTCGGGCGGGAACACGGCGTCGAGTACGGCGACGGCCATCAGCCCGGCGACGATGGCCCAGGCGGGCTTTGGGACGCGGCCGATCCAGCCATCCTTTTCCCCTCGCGGGAGAAGGGGAGATGGGATCGGCAATCCCACCCTATCCCCCCGGCGCGATGGTCGTCCGCCGCGCCGCGGTGCGGGCGGCGAGCGTCGGGCGGTACATGTCGCGGGCCTCGACGCCGGGCAGCAGGAAGTCGCCGGGGGTGACGGCTCTCGCCAGGTAGGCGACCGCGAAGGTCTGGCCGCCCGGCAGGTCCATGGCGGCGATGTAGCGGTCGTCGCGGGCCTCCTGCACGTCGGCGTGGCTGAGCTCGCCGAGGAAGCCGAAGGGCCCGTTCTGCGCATCGTCCGCGCCCAGCACCGCCTCGATCTCGAAGCCGGCCGGCAGGGGATCGTCGACGACCAGGGCGGTGGTGCGCGACTGGGCCGAGCGGCCCTTGATCAGCACGATCACCCGGTCCCCCTGGCGCAGGGCCCCGGCGTCGGCGGGATCGCCGGAGAGCGTCAGCACCTGCTTGGAGACCGCCAGGCCGGTACCGCCGGCCATCGGGGCGTCGATCGGCGTGCCGCGGACGGTCACCGTGCGCCACAGGGCGCCCGAGCCGGCGTTGGCGAACCTGGCCTCCGCCAGCCGGCCGACCGACCATCGGGGCGAGCCGCCCGCCGACTGCAGCGGCGTCGCGCCGCTCGCCTGGATGCGGATCTGGCCGGCGGCCCGCAGCATGTGGTGGGCGGCCTGCAGCAGCCGCGCCTGCTCCTGGGTGTTGATCAGGTCGGGGTCCTTCACGGCATTCTCCAGCCGCCCCTGCAGGCTGCGGGCGATGTCGACCTCGCCGGCCTCGTAGGCCAGGGCGATGACGGCGGCCACGTCGCGCAGCGGGCTCTGGTACCAGTCGCTCTCCTCCCGGTAGCCGAGCGAGCGAACCGCCGCGCGGAAGCCGGAGCGGGCCCGGGCGCGGTCGCCCATCAGCGCCAGGCCGGCGGCGACCTGCGCCTTGGCCAGCGGCGCCGGCTCGGACTTCATCTGCACGTCGTGCCACCAGCGCAGACGCGCCAGGTCCCCCTGACCGCCCTTGGCGAGGACGTAGAGAGCGTAGGCCGAGGCCCGACGGCGCAGCGCCGAGGTCGCCTCACGAGAGGCCGCCGGCGAGCCGGCCCACCACTCGGGATATTCCAGGCGGTAGGACACCGAGGCCCATCCCTCCGGCCGTGAGATCTGGCGCATGGCCGCGAGCGCCCGGTCGAGCGAGGCCTTCGGCACCGGCGCGCCCTGCCGGCTGGCTTCGATCAGGAAGTCGGTGGTGTAGGCGCCGAGCCAGGCGTCGGCCTCTGCATCGCCGACCCGCCACAGGCCGAAGGCGCCGTCCATCGACTGGCGGTCCAGCACCCGGCCGACCGCCTGGTTCAGGGCCGGCGTCGCGCGCCTGGACTTCGGGTCGAGCTGGCCGGCGTAGAGCAGCGGATAGGCGGCGGAGACCAGCTGCTCGGTGCAGCCGTACGGGTATCGCGACAGCGACTGGGCGATCGGCGCCGGGTCGAAGCCGCGGAACGGCGAGTAGCTGACCGTCAGGGTCACGTCCCCCGCCGCCAGCCCCGAGAGCAGGGCGGAGGAGGGCGTGAAGGTCTCCCCGGGCTTCTGCAGGGCGATGCTGGTGCGGGTGATCGGGCCCCAGCCGAGGCGCGTCTGGAGCGGGTAGTCCCGGGCCGTCTTGAAGCCGGGACCGGCGACGCGGAAGCCGACGTTTCCGACACCCGCGCGGCGCGGGGCGTCGAACGGGATGCGTTCGGCCTCGCGCTGGCCGAGCACAAGGCGGAACAGCTTGCGGAACTGGGCCATCAGGCCGCCCTGGGAGACAACCTCGGCGGTGTAGTCGCCGGGGCGACCCTCGAGGTTGTGCAGCTCGAGGGTGGCGAAGGCCTGGTCGCCCGGGGCCATGAACCTGGGCAACGCGAGCTCGGCCACCACCGGTTCACGGGACACCAGCGGCTTCGACGCCGCGCCCACGGCTTCATCGGTCCAGGCGACCACCATCAGCCGAAGCTCGCCGTTGTAGTCGGGGGCGGGCAGCCGGATGGTCGTCTTGCCGCCGGGCCCGGTCTCCACCAGGCCGGACCACAGGGCGACGGTGCGGATCGGCGTCGCCGTCAGTCCCTCGCCGCCGACGCCATCCGCGCCGAAGTTGACGTTGGCCGGCGCGCCGAGGTTGGGATCCAGCAGGCGGCCGTAATCGTCACGGTAGTCGAGGCTGAGCGCCTGCTTGCCGAAATACCATTTGGCGGGATCAGGGCTCTCGAAGCGGGTGATCCGCAGGATGCCCTCGTCCACGGCGGCCACGGTCACCCGCGCCTTGCCGCCGAAGCCGGCGCCCTTGATGGTCAGCGGCACCTCCAGCTCCTGCTTGGCGTGCATCTTGGCGGGCGTGCCGATGTCCACGGCGAGCTTGCGGCTCTTGGGGTCGAGGGGGACGTAGACGAGGCCCAGCGCCCGCCGAGGCTTGGGCGAGGCGACCGGGTCGCGCGGCTGGACGACGCTGACCAGCACATAGGCGCCTCCGCCCCAGGCGGCGCTGGTCTTCAGCTTCACAGTGCGGCCATCCTCGCCGACCGAGACGGTCTGGAAGTCGATCAGCCGATCGGTGGCGACGGCGATCTGGGCCTCGCCCGCGTAGGGGGACTTGAAGGTGATCTCGACGGTGTCGCCCTGGGCGTACTCGCGCGATCCGGCGCTGACGCGGACGACGTCCGGCGCCTCCACGTCCTTGGCCGGCGCACCCCAGCCCGACGCGAAGCGGATGACCGTGGCCGCCCCCTCAGGGCCGGTGAGCTCCAGTCGGTAGTCGCCCCAGCCGAGCCGGCGGGCGATCCGCGCCGGCGCGCCGGCGGTGACGTTCATCGGCCCGGCGGCAACCACCACGTCGCGGCTCGTCCGCCGCCACTGCCAGCGGCCGTCCTGCTGGAACCAGTCGTAGCTCCAGGTCTCGCTGATCAGCCGGTAGCCGACGTTTGGCGCCGCCACCCGCCGCCCGGCGGGATCGACGGCGACGACGTCCATGTTGACCAGCGGATCGTTGCGGCCGGAGGTTTCGCCGAGGTCGACCTTCACCCCGAGGTAGACCGGGCGGTTGCGCACCTTGAGCTTCAGGCCCTCGCGCACCGGGCGGCCGCCCGGCTCGAACACCGAGGCGACGAACTCGGCCTCCAGCGGCTGAGCCGTGTCGTTCTCGGCGCCGGCGTTGACCTGCAGCACCGCGCGCCCCTCGCCATCGGTGACGGTTTCCCCGAGCTCCAGCAGCCGCTCCTTGAACGGGTCGCGCTGGTCGCCCCACTGGTAGCCCTCGTGCTGCGGGAAGGGGTTGGGGTCGACCCGCAGCCGGGCCTCCCCCTGAGTGGTCAGGCCCGAGCCCACCGCCCCGTAGAGGAAGCGGGCCAGCACCTCGACGGGCCGCGTCTCCCCGGGCGCCATCGGGACCGCCTCGCGGCCGGTCGCGGTGACCGCCAGCCGCTGGGGCGCGAAGTCCTCGACGTTGAAGCTCATCTCGCCGGCCGGCTCGGCCATGCCGTCGATCTCGAGCGTCACCTTCCAGACGCCGCGCGGGGCGCTGCGGGGCAGGGCGATATCCGCGCCGGCGTAGCCCATCGGCGCGTCCTTGAAGCCGTAGCGGATCAGCTCGACGCCGGACGGACGGCGCACCACGATGTAGCCGCGGCGGTCCTTTACCGCTCGGGCCTCGCGGTCGCGCAGCAGCGCGTTCACGTGCACCGTCTCGCCCGGCCGGTAGATGCCGCGGTCGGCATAGAGGAAGCCGTCGACCAGCCCGGCCGCGGTGCGCCCGGCGGTGGTGTCGGTGCGGCCGCCGATCCCCTGGCGGGACAGGTCGGCCGGCGGGCGGTCGAGGTCGAGCACCGCCAGGTCGCCCTGCGGTCCGTAGGCCATCACCATCTTGGCCTTGGCGGCGTCTTCCCCCTCCAGCAGCGGCCGGTCGAAGCGGACCCGGCCCGAGCCGTCGGTCCTGCCCTGGCCCAGCTCCTCGCCATTGGCGGCGACCAGGGTGACCCGCAGGTTCGGCAGGGTCTTGGCGGTCTTGAGGGAGCGGACCACCACGTCCAGCGCCTCGGAGCCGTCGTAGGCCGACAGCGCCATGTCGGTGAACATCACCCAGCGCCTGGCCTGGGCGGGCGGGTTGGGGTCGTAGTCCTCCTCGTCGCCCTCTCCAGCCGTCAGGCCCCGGCCGCCGGAAGCGTCCTTGGCCTTGATGACGTAGCCGCCGGGCTTCATCTCCTTCAGCACCGCGCCGAGGGGGAAGACGGTGGTGACCCGCTGACCCGAGGCGGCGTTCACCGCCACCTCGCCCTTCCAGACCAGCCGGCCCTCGCCCTGCGGGCTGTCGTCGCCCCAGTCGCTGGCGTACTCGCCCTCGGCGGTGGGCTCTGGGGCGGTGATGGATTTGCGCACCAGGTTGCGGTCGACGACGCGCCAGACTTCGATGGACAGGCGCTGGACGTTGATGGTCTCGATGCCGATGCCGTCGGCCTCCTCGCGCGGCAGGATCACGCCCTCGCCGGCGAAGCCCACGAACGGCGGCTTCTCGCCGAAGGTGAAGGGCACCTCGGCGTTCTGGGCGAGCGTCTCGCCGCCGCGGGCCGGCAATCCCTTCAGCAGGGTGACCGTCCGGTCGGTGAAGCCGATGCCCGCCAGACACAGCTCCGAGCCCTTCACCTGCACCGCCGGCTTGGCCGGCAGCTCCGGAGAGACCAGCACGAAATCGCCGTAGGCCTTGGCGGGGTCGAGGGCGCGGCTCATCTCGATGCAGGCCTTGGGGTCAGGGCCGGAGCTGTCGATGCGCGAGCGCCAGACCGCGAAGCCCTGCGGCTTCGGCGGCCCCGACCGGCGGGCGTCCTTGGCTCTGGGCTTGCCGAACAGGCTCCAGCCCTCGCCGGCGGGCTCTCCCGTGACGGCGGCGGGCGAGCGGCCGGGCAGGGCGCCGTCGAGGGCGGTGGCCGTTAGCGCCCCGCCGCCGAACGCGGCGGCGACC
>NZ_DATAGM010000082.1:0-5405 GCF_036263695.1 Phenylobacterium sp. | reverse complement strand
CCTGGCCCACAGCGAGCAACAGTTCCGCCTGCTGGTCAGCGGCGTGGTCGACTACGCCCTCTACATGCTCGACCCCAACGGCATCGTCTCCAACTGGAACTCCGGGGCGCAGAATATCAAAGGCTACTCGGCGGAGGAGATCGTCGGGCAGCACTTCTCCCGCTTCTACACCGAGACCGAGCGGGCGGCCGGTGTTCCGTTGCGCGCGCTCAACACCGCCGCGGAGACCGGCCGCTACGAGGCCGAGGGCTGGCGGGTCAGGAAGGACGGCAGCCTGTTCTGGGCCAGCGTGGTGATCGACGCCGTGAGGGACGAGAGCGGCCACCTGATCGGCTTCGCCAAGATCACGCGGGACATCACCGACAAGCGCAACGCCCAGCTGGAGCTGCAGCGGGCGCACGAACAGCTTTCCCAGGCCCAGAAGATGGAGGCGCTCGGCCAGCTCACCGGCGGGGTCGCTCACGACTTCAACAACCTGTTGATGGTGGTCAGCGGCCAGGCGCAACTGCTGCGCAAGAAGGTCGGCGACGATCCGCGGGCGCTGCGGGCGCTCGACGCGATCGAGGCCTCGTCCAAGCGGGGAGAAGACCTGACGCGCCACCTCTTGTCCTTCTCCCGCCGGCAGCGGCTTCAGCCGGTCGCGGTGTCCCTGACCGAGCATGCGCCGGCCCTCAAGGAGCTGATCTCCGCTGGGCTGCCGAGCCGAGTGAGGCTGTTCGTCGATCTGCCCTCCACGCTGTGGCCGGTGCGGGTCGACATCGGCGAATTGGAGCTCGCCCTGCTGAATCTGGCCGTGAACGCGCGGGACGCCATGCCGTCCGGCGGCGCACTGACCCTCGTCGCCGAGAACGTCACCCTGGAGCCCGGCCGGCTGGCCGAAGACATTTCCGGCGAGTTCGTCGCCATCTCGGTGATCGATTCAGGGGTCGGAATTCCCCCCGACATCCTGCCGAAGATCTTCGACCCGTTCTTCACAACCAAGGACGTGGACAAGGGCACTGGCCTCGGCCTCTCCCAGGTGTACGGCTTCGCAAAACAGTCCGGAGGGACGGTCGTCGTGACCAGCGAGCTGGGCCATGGGGCGACCATCACCCTCTACCTGCCGCGCAGCACGACCCAGCCCATCGAGGGCGGCGTCGGCGAACGGGAGGCGCCCGCCGACGCGGTCGGCGCGAACATCCTGGTGGTGGAGGACAATCCCGAGGTGGCCGAGGTGGCGGCCGCCCTACTGGAGCAGCTCGGCCACCGCTGCCGGGTGGTGGGCAACACCGCCGCCGCCCTGGCGGCGCTGAGCGAAGGGGAGGCGCCCGACCTCGTGTTCACGGACGTGGTGATGGCCGGCGAGATGGACGGCATCGACCTCGCCCGTCGGCTGCGCGACGAAAACCCCGGTCTGCCGGTGCTGCTGGCGACCGGCTACGCCCAGACCGCGGAGGACCTGGGGGACGAGTTTCCCATCCTGCGCAAGCCCTACAAGCTGGACGACCTCGCGCGGGCGGTCAGCTCGGCCCTCGCCCGCCACGGCGGGAACCTGGTGCGCATCGACTCCGCCCGCCGCTCCCAGCGCGCGCGGGAGCGGCAGCGGCCCTGATGAGGCTCTAGGCCCAGACCCCGAACGGATCGACGAACGGCTTGCCGAGCGCGCCCGCCACGGCCGGGTGGGTGACCTCGCCCTTCAGCACGTTCAGCCCCTTGGCCAGGTGCTTGTCGCGGATCAGGGCGTCTAGGCCATGGTCGGCGAGACCGAGCCCGAACGACAGGGTCGCATGCACCAGCGCCTCGGAGGAGGTGCGCGGCGCCGCGCCCGGCATGTTGGCGACGCAGTAGTGCACCACCCCGTCGACCACGTAGGTGGGCTCGGCATGGGTGGTGGGCCGGCTGGTCTCGAAGCAGCCGCCCTGGTCGATGGAGACGTCGACCAGCACCGACCCCTTCTTCATCCGCGAAAGGTGCTCGCGGCGGACCAGCTTGGGCGCGGCGGCGCCGGCGGTCAGCACCGCGCCGATCACCACGTCGGCGCGGATCACCTCCTCCTCCACCGCGTCGAGCGTGGAGTAGCGGGTGAGGATGCGGCCCAGGAACATATCGTCCAGCACCCGCATCCGGGGGATGGAGCGCTCCAGCACCACCACCTCGGCGCCCAGGCCGGCCGCCATCCGCGCGGCGTTCATGCCCACCACGCCCCCGCCGAGCACGCAGATCCGCGCCGGCGGCACGCCCGGCACCCCGGAGAGCAGCAGGCCCATGCCGCCGTTGTGCTTGAGCAGGGTCTCACCGGCCGAGAACACCGCGATCCGCCCGGCCACCTCCGACATGGGCGCCAGCAGCGGCAGGCCGCCCGCTGCGTCCGTCACCGTCTCGTAGGCGATCGCCGCGCAGCCGCTGTCCAGCAGGCCCTGCGCCTGGCCGGGATCGGGCGCCAGGTGCAAGTAGGTGAAGAGGATGTGGTCGGCGGTGAGCCTCGCCCACTCCTCCGGCTGCGGCTCCTTGACCTTGACGATCAGCTTCGCGCCGGAGAACACCGCCGCCGCGTCCGGCGCGATCTGCGCGCCCGCCCGCCCATAGGCCTCGTCGGCGTAGCCGGCGCCCAGCCCGGCGCCGGTCTCTACCAGCACCTCATGCCCGCGGGCCACATACTCGCGCACGGCGGTGGGCGTCAGGCCGACGCGGTGTTCGCCGGGCTTGATCTCGCGGGGCACGCCGACGCGCATGATGGCCTCCTTCAGGGCATGTGTTCACGGGATGCCCGCGATCTGGCGCAACTTTGCGCCTCAAGGCAAGCAGCTCAAAGCGGCGGCGGCTCGGGCGCGGGCTCGGCGGGCGGGACGTCCAGCGCCGGCGGGGCTTCGACCGCGGGCTCGGGCGGCGGCTCGGCGGGGGGCGCCGGGTCGGGGACCAGGGCCGGCGCCTCGGGCGGCAGCTCGGGGATGATGTCCGGCTCCTTCTCGATGACCAGCTGGCGGCGCTTGCCGGGCGCGGCCTTGGCCTTCTCCTCGGGCGCAGAGGCCGCGGCCGCCTCCAACACGCAGGCGGCCGAGCCCGCGCGGCGGACAATGCCGGCGTTCGCGGTGATGCTGCCCGAGCGGCGGCGCACATAGGGCCCCGGCCGGTCAGCGCGCCATTCCAGCGGGTTGGGCAACACGGCGGCCATGCGGGCGGCCTGGTTCGCGGTGAGGTTCTTGGCCGAAACGCCGAAATACTTCCGCGCCGCCGCCTCGGCCCCGTAGATGCCCGGGCCCCACTCGATGGAGTTGAGGTAGACCTCCATGATCCGCCGCTTGCCCCAGCCGAACTCGATCAGGACTGTGAAGTAGGCCTCCAGCCCCTTCCTCACCCAGTCGCGCTGCGGCCACAGAAAGACGTTCTTGGCCGTCTGCTGGCTGATGGTCGAGCCGCCGCGGATGCGGTTCGGCTGGCGTTTGTTGCTCTCAAGGGCTTTCTGGATCGCCTCCACGTCGAAGCCTTTGTGCTCGCAGAAGCGGGCGTCCTCGGCGGCGATCACCGCCCGCACCAGGCGCGGATTGATCTCCTCCAGCGGGACCCAGTCGCGGGAGAAGCCGCGGCCCTCGAAGGCGCGCTGGACCATCAGGTAGGTCAGCGGCGGGGGCACGAAGCGGTAGGCGGCCACCGCCAGCACCGGTCCGATGATCCCGAAAATCATCACCGCCGTGACCAGGAGCCGGAAGAGCCGGCCGATCAGGCCCGGGCGGGAGCTGCGTGCCACTTGCGAGGATGTCCTTGCCTTGACGCGGAGGTCTGGTGCTAGCGAGCCTCGCCGTCCCCGGCAAGCGAGCCAAAGGTCTCACGCGTGAACGTCTCCGAAGCGATCGCCCGCCGCGTCTCGATCCGCGCCTTCAAGCCCGACCCCGTGCCCGGCGCCCTGGTGCGCCAGATCCTGGAGGCCGCCGCCAAGGCGCCCTCCGGCGGGAACCTGCAGCCCTGGCGGGTCTACGCGCTCTCCGGCGCCCCGCTCGCCGAGTTCAAGGCCGAGGTCGCCGCCAACCCGTTCGGCGAGACGCCCGAGTACGATGTCTATCCGCCCAACCTCTGGGACCCGTTCCGCACCCGCAGGTTCCAGAACGGCGAGGACCTCTACGCCACCATCGGCATCCCTCGCGAGGACAAGCCGGCGCGGCTGCGCCAGCTGGCCAAGAACGGGACCTTCTTCGGCGCGCCGGTGGGGATCTTCTTCTGCCTCGACCGCAAGCTCGGCCCGCCGCAGTGGGTGGACCTGGGCATGTACATGCAGAACGTCATGCTGCTGGCCGTCGAGCAGGGTCTCGACACCTGCCCGCAGGAATACTGGGCCCGCTATCCACAGACGATCGCACAGTTCCTGGGAATGCCGGAGGAGCTGATGGTCTTCTCCGGCATGGCTCTCGGCTGGCGCGATCCGGAGGCGCCGATCAACACCCTCCTCGCCAGCCGCGATGCTTTCGAAGTCTGGGGCGAGATGCAGGGGTTCGACTAAACCGTCATCCCGGGCCGCCGCCAGGCCGATCCGGGATGACGATGTATGATCAAGCGCTCGCCTTCGCCTCGGCGGCGGCGGCCTGGGCCTGTTCGGCCTCGGGGATAGCCAGGACGGCGGGCGTCACCGGCTGGCCGGTGGCTTCGGCGACGAGTTCGGCGGTGCGCGATTCCACAGCTTCCTCGAGCCTCGCCATGAACTCGCCGCGGGGCAGGCCCGTGGGGATCGGCTCGAGGAACTCCAGGATGGCGACGCCGGGATGCTTCTCGAACTTCTGCTGCGGCCAGAAGAGGCCGAGGTTGGTGGCGACAGGGACGACCGGCATTTCGAAGTCGCGGGCCATGTGGAAGACGCCGGTGCGGTAGCGGTAGCGCTGGCCGACGGGGGCCAGGTGGCCCTCCGGATAGATCAGGATCTTACGGCCCTCCTTGTGGGCCTCGGCGGCGGAGGCGGCGAGCGCGCGGCGCGCTTCGGGCCCGCCGCAGTTGTCGACCACGATGGCGCCGAGCTTGGCGAGCACGCCCTTGAGCAGCGGGAACCGCTCGAGGTGGTTGCCGGTGACGAAGGCCAGGTCCTCGAACTGGGAGTAGGCGCAGAAGCCGTCGCCCCAGGACTGGTGCTTGGCGGCGATGATGAAGGCGCCGTCTGGCAGCCGCTCGCGCCCGCGCACCTCTAGCTGGATGCCGGCGAACACCCGCATCGCCCAGACCATCCGCTTGGCGTAGCGGTTGCTGACCCGCCGCACGGCCCCGCGGCCGGGCGCCAGCGCCGCGGCCGCCGCGGCCAGGACGTGCACGATGGTGATCGCCCAGTAGGCGATGGCGAAGGCGATGCTTCTCATGGGGTCCGTCTCGATGCGGCGCTCAAACTGCGCGCCAGCCTGAAGGTTCGGCGGGCGGCCGTGAAGGCCGCCCCAAGGGCGATGACGCCGCAG
>NZ_DATAGM010000081.1:0-1539 GCF_036263695.1 Phenylobacterium sp. | reverse complement strand
CTTCCGACGCCGGCTCGGCCTCGCCGGGGGCGAGGCGGACGAACAGGTGGCCCTGGCGATGGCGGCCGCGGGCCGGCAGGCCTTGGCCTTGCAGGCGCACGAGCGCCTGGGCGCCGGATTTTTCGGTGATCCAGACGATCCGCCGGCCGAGCGGGGTCTCGACGGTCAGCTTGCCGCCCTGGGTCATCAGCCGGGGCGGGACCTTGGCGGTGATCCACAGATCGTCGCCGCGCACCAGGGTCTCGCCATCGCCGCGGATCACCACTGGCAGCTCGACGCCGTCGGCGCGGACCTTGTCGCCGGCCCGCAGGCCCGCGGGCAGCGTCAAGCGCACGCGGCGGCCGTCGGTGAGGGCATGCTCCACTTCGCCGCCGAGCACGGCGACCTCCGGGGTGATCTCCAACTCGACGCTGGAGGTCTTCGGCTTCCAGCTGCGCTCGTGGGCGCGGACCGGCCGCGGCTTGGCGGGCAGGCGCTGCAGCAGGTGGTAGGCCTCCACCACCTCGCGGAACCGCTCGGCGTCCCCGCCCCGGTCCGGGTGGGCCTGCTTGGCCTTCAGCCGGAAGGCGCGCCGGATCTCGGCGGTGGTTGCGATTTCGGACACGCCCATCACCTGGCGGGCGTGTTCGAGGCTCATGCTGGGATCTTGGCCGCTCATCGGACGGCAAAGCTAGAGTCCGGCCGGTCAATGCGGGGTTAAGCCCTGCCGCTCTGGTTCGCGGCGCGCTATAGCGGGGGCCATGAGCGAAGACGCGCCCCTCATCCCGCCCTCGCCGTCCGAGGACGACTATGTGCGCCAGGTGGCCTCGGCCGAGCCGCCGCCGCCGATGGCCGAAGAGGACCCGTTCGCTCTCTTCGCCACCTGGTTGCGCGAGGCGGTCGAGCGCGAGCCTAACGACGCCAACGCCATGGCGCTGGCCACCGTCGATCCGGACGGCCTGCCGGACGTGCGGATGGTGCTGCTGAAGGACGTCGATCCGGCGGGCTTCGTCTTCTACACCAACGTGGAGAGCGCCAAGGGCCGGCAGATGGCCGCCCACGCCAAGGCGGCGCTGCTGTTCCACTGGAAGTCGCTGCGCCGGCAGGTCCGCGTGAGGGGGACCGTCTCCTCCGTCACGCCGCAGGAGGCGGACGAATACTGGACCACGCGGGCCCGTCCCGCCCAGCTGGGCGCCTGGGCGTCCGACCAGTCGCGGGCGCTGCCGGAGCGCGGCGCCTTCGAAAAGCGGATCGCTCAAATGGGCATGAAGTTCGGCCTCGGGAAGGTGCCGCGCCCGCCGCACTGGTCCGGGTTCCGCGTGGCGCCGGTCAGCTTCGAGTTCTGGCGCGACCGCCCGTTCCGGCTCCACGACCGGCTGGTGTTCGAGAAGAGTGGGGCGGGCTGGACGACCCAGCGGCTCTATCCTTGAGCGAGGAGGCGGAGGTCGCGGACTTCCTGCGCGGCCGGTCCCAGTCCGTCATCGAGACGTCCTGCGCGCGGGTGTTCCTGGACGGCCCGCAGGCGCTGAAGGTGAAGCGCCGCCTCGACCTCGGCTTCCT
>NZ_DATAGM010000080.1:0-6480 GCF_036263695.1 Phenylobacterium sp. | reverse complement strand
CAGGATCTGGACGAAGGTCAGGCCCAGCAGCGTCGCGGCCACGCGCCCCCAGGGGCTGGGCAAGGTCTGGCGGGCCGCCCCGGTCCACGCGTCCAGCGCCGTCCAGATAAGGGCTGCAAACAGTGCGAAGGCCAGCCCGAGGTGCACGGCCAGCCGCTCGGGCGCTACCGAGACGCGGTCCGCCAGCCCGCTGGCCACCATCCACCAGCCGATCGCCCCCTGCAGGCCGCCCAGCACGAACAGCAGGATGCAGCGGGGGATCAGCCGCCGGGGGATCTGCTGGCGGACCAGGAAATAGACGAAGGGGATGAGGAAGACCGCGCCGACGAGGCGCCCGAGGAAACGGTGGATCCACTCCCACCAGTAGATGGACTTGAACTCGGCAAGGCTCATGCCACGGTTCAGCAGCTTGTACTGCGGGATCTCGCGGTACTTGGCGAACTCGGAGGCCCAGTCCGCGTCGCTGAGCGGGGGCACGGCGCCGGTCACCGGCCGCCACTCGGTGATCGACAGGCCCGAGCCGGTCAGGCGGGTCGCCCCGCCGACCGCCACCATCGCCAGCACCAGGGCGGCGATGATCAGAAGCCAGACAGCCACCGGCCGGGACCGGTCGGAACGCAGGAACGAGGTCATGGGCGGGCGGGGAGCCCCTCATCGGCGGATTTGGGCAAGCTTCAGCAGGCCGCCCGAAGGATCGCGCCTCCCTGCCCCGCCCACACCCCGCTTGGCAAGGGGCCGCGGGGCGCCTATCGCTCGCCGCTCAGCAAGAGGAGCCCGACTTGGGCGCGCGCACCCGCAAATTCATCGGACTGTTCGTCATCCTGGCGTTCCTGGCCGCTTACGTGGTGGTCGCCACGCTGATCGCCGACCTGCTACCGGACAACCGCCTGGTCGAGCTCGCCTACTTCGTAGTGGCCGGGACCTTCTGGTTCATCCCGATCCTGCCGCTGATCAGCTGGATGAACCGCGGGCGCTGAGCGCCGGACGTGTCGGAACTGGGTGGGAAACCGCGGATGGTCGGAGCGGCGGGATTCGAACCCACGACCCCTTGACCCCCAGTCAAGTGCGCTACCAGGCTGCGCTACGCTCCGACATCCGCGAGGGGCGGGTTATAGGCGCCCTCCCACGGCCGGGCAATCGGTATGTGGCGAGATGGCGCGCTCAGCGGCGCAGCAGCGCATCGAGGCGCGACTTGGCCGCCTCGAGCTCCGCCATGGCCGCCTCCAGCCGCTCGCGCGCGGGCTCGTCGAGGTCGACCGGATGGGGCGTTGATTCGACCCCTGAGGCGACCGGCGCGCCGGCGAGCCCCTGCCCCGCCGAGATCAGCCGGCGCAGACCCTCCTCGCGATGCAGCCGCTGGACGCCCTTGATGGTGTAGCCTTCCTCGTGCAGCAGCCGGCGGATGCCGCGCAGCACTTGGATGTCCTGAGGCCGGTAGAACCGGCGCCCGCCGGCTCGCTTCATGGGCCGGATGAAGGAGAACTTGGTTTCCCAGAACCGCAGCACGTGCTGCGGCACATTCAGCTCTTCGGCTGCTTCGGAGATGGTGCGAAAGGCGTCGGGGCCCTTGGCCACCGTCAGCCGCCTCCAGACAAGGCCGAATCCACTCTGGCCTTCATCACCTGCGACGCACGGAAGCCGATCACCCGGCGCGGCTCGATGGCCGCCGGCTCTCCCGTTTTGGGGTTGCGGCCCATCCGGGCGCGCTTGGCGCGCACCTGGAAGACGCCGAATCCGGACAGCTTGACCTGCTCGCCCCGCTCCAGGGCCTGGGCCATCAGCTCGAGGGTTCGTTCGACCAGAGCGGAGCAATCTTGCCGCGTCAGGCCGACTTCTTCGTGGACCGCCTCACACAGATCGGCCCGCGTAACGGTAGCGCCTTTCATCGACCCCCCGTAGCTTGTGTCGGTTATCCGTCATGACCTGATAGTCGCATCAAGTCAAAGGCTTCAAGCGGGGAAATTTATCTTTGCTTAGAGGCGCAGCACGCAGGCGCCCCAGGTAAGCCCGCCGCCCATGGCTTCGAGCAGCAGCAGCTGGCCAGGCCGGATGCGGCCATCCTCCACCGCCTTGGCCATGGCGAGCGGAATTGAGGCCGCCGAGGTGTTGGCGTGTTCCGAGACGGTGCTGATGACCTTGTTGTCGTCGATGCCCAGGCGCTTGGCCACGCCCTCCAGGATCCGCTGGTTGGCCTGGTGCGGGATGAACCAGTCGACGCTGGAGACTTCGATCCCGGCGTCGGCCGCCGCCGCGACCACGGCCTCGGAGATGTTGACCACGGCGTGGCGAAACACCTGGTTGCCCTGCATCCGCAGCTTGCCGACCTCGCCGTTGGTGGAGACCCCGCCGTCCACGTAGAGCAGGTCCTGCTTGGTCCCGTCGGCGCGCAGGGCGAATCCGAGCAGCCCACGGTCGGCGATCGTCCCCTCCTCCGGGCGCGGCTCCAGCACGACCGCGCCGGCCCCATCGCCGAACAGCACGCAGGTGCCGCGGTCGGTCCAGTCCATCAGCCGGGTCATGGTCTCGGCGCCGATCACCAAGCAGCACTGCGAGCGGCCGCGGGCGACGAACCCGTCGGCCACCGACAGGGCGTAGACAAAGCCCGAGCACACTGCCTGGACGTCGAAGGCGATGCCGACCGGGGCGCCCAGCTTGCGCTGCACGATGGTGGCGGTGGCGGGGAAGGTCAGGTCCGGGGTTGTGGTGGCCACTACGATCAGGTCGACGTCGGCGGCGGTCTTGCCGGCGGCGGCTAGCGCGCGGCGCGCGGCCTCGACGGCCAGGTCGGAGACGGCCTGGTCCTTGCCGGCACGGTGGCGTGTGCGGATCCCGGTCCGCTCGACGATCCATTCGTCGGAGGTCTCGACCACCTGCGCAAGGTCGGCGTTGGTCACCACCTCGTCCGGAAGATAGCCGCCGACCCCGGTGACGACGCTACGCAAGACCCTGGTCACTCATGCGGCTCCATCGGCGGCGGGCGGGGGCGGCGCCTGAACCGCGTCGCTCAACCTGCTCATATTCCTTTCGATCTGCGCCGCGAAGTCGCTTCGGGCCAGATCGGCGGCCATGTGGACCGCGTCGGCGATTTCCTGCTCGCTGGCGCCGCCGTGGGTCTTCACTACCACGCCGTTCAGCCCGAGGAGCGGCGCGGCGACCCGGGGCGTCAGTCGGTCGCGGAAGGCCCGCAGCGCCGGCCTCGCCAGCAGCGCGCCGGCCTTGGCCATGGCGGTCGAGGTCAGCGCCGCCCGCAGCTCGCCGGTCATGAATCGGAACACGCCCTCGGCGGTCTTCAGCGCCACGTTGCCTGTGAAGCCGTCGGTGACCACCACGTCCACGGCGCCCTTGGTCAGGTCGTCGCCCTCGACGAAGCCGCGGTAGTCGAGGTCGAAGCGGCCCTCGCGCAGGATCCGGTGCGCCTGGCGGACCTCCTCGTGGCCCTTCATCTCCTCGGAGCCGACGTTCAGCAGGCCGACGGTGGGGCGCGCCACCCCTTGCGCGGCCCGGTGAAAGGCCTCGCCCAGGATGGCGAACTCCACCAGCCGCTCGGCGTCGCAGTCGACGTTGGCGCCCACGTCCAGCACCGAGGTCACGCCGCGCGCCCCCGGCCAGCTGGCCACCAGGGCCGGGCGATCGAGCTCGGCGCTCATCCGCAAGATCAGCTTGGAGATGGCCATCAGGGCGCCGGTGTTGCCCGCCGAGACCGCCGCCCCCGCCTCCCCCGCGCGGATCGCCTCCACGGCGTTCCACATCGACGAGCCCTTGGCTCGGCGGAGGGCCTGGGCGGGCTTCTCGTCCATGGAGATGACGCCCGGGGCGGGGCGCACCTCGGCGCGGCCCTTGAGGCTCGGGCAGGCCGCCAGCGCCTCGGTGAGGACCTGCTCGTCGCCATGCACCAGGAAGCGGACGCTCGGCCCCAGCTCGGCGGCCGCGCGCGCCAGCCCCGGCGCGACCACGGCGGGCCCGTGGTCGCCGCCCATGGCGTCAACGGAGATGACCAGCGGCTCTGTCACGGCGGTTTTGGCTTAAGACCCCCTGCGGCGACCTCGCCGGCCGGCGGCCGACGATACAGCCGCGCGCTTCGGCTGCAAAATCGGGCCGGGGGTCAGCTCAGCCCTTCCGGTCCTTCAACCCTTTGAGCACGGCGAAGGGCGAGTCGTCACCCTTCGGGTTCTCGTAGTCGAAGGTGGCGCCCGGCTTGCGGGGGAACGGATCGATCTCCAGCGCCAGGTGCTCGATGAGATATTCGCCCAGGTCGATCTCCTCGCCGGCCAACTCGTCCGGCAGGTCCGGCGCGTCGGGTTCCAGCTCCATCTCCGGCCCCTCCGGCGAGGGCGCATGCGGGCTCCCGGCGGGCACCACGCGGACCTCAATATCGCCGCTCAGCGGCTGCTCGAAAGGATCCAGGGTGACGCCGCACTCCTGCTCCACAACGGCGTCGAACCGTCCGCCGATCTCCGCCCCGTCAAGCCAGGAGCGCACCGTCATGCGGGCCGTCAGCGCAGGCAGGCTGACGAGGCCGAGCCGCTTGGCGATGGCCTTCCGCTCGGCTTCATCCGGCGCGACGTCCACGGTGATGGGGCCACGAGTCACCTCGGAGAGGCGGATCGTGTGGGCGCTCATGGCCGCCGCTCCCAGCCCGCCTCGCCGGCCAGCAGCCGCTCCAGCGGCAGCGCCGCCAGCGCGGCGCGCTTGGCGAGCAGTTCGTCCGCCAGCGCCTGCGGCTGCGGGCTCGCCGCCCCCGCGAAAGCCGTGCGCTGCAGGAAGGCGGTCAGCGGGCCCTGGTCCGGCAGCGCGGCGATGGCCGCATCGTACGACTTGCCCCGGCCGTAGAAGGCCTCGCCCAGCCGGCGCATCTTCTTGCCCACCGAGGTGTCGCCGACGCCCAGCTCGCGCAGCCCGTGGTCGAGGGCGCTGATGTAGGTGTCGAACAGCACCTGTGAGGCCTCGGCCGCCGCCGGCCCCTGCCCCCGCAGCCGCTCGATCAGCAGCAGGACGTGCAGGGTGTAGAGTTCGAATCGCCCCTCCGGCGTGTCGGGCACGCCCAGGTCGGCGTAGAGCCGGGGCCGGCGGGCCTCGGCGACCGCCCCTGCATAGAGCGCCCGCCCCGCCTCCTGGGCGGCCCTGGGACGGAACAGACGGGCCAGGATCATGGAAGAAAGCCTCGATTTCGCCGCCGGATGCGCTTAACGGCGGCATTGAACTAAGTAACCACGACGGCTAGGTCAAAGCCGCCGACCCAAATGATAGGTTCCAGAGGCCCGATGTTTCGCAAAGCCGCCCTCGTCGCCCTGAGCGCCGCCCTGCTGTCCGCTGGCGCCTGCGCGCCGATCACCAGCTATCGCGGCTTCCAGGCCATCGAGACCAGCCCCAAGGACATCCAGGCCGGGACCGACACCAAGACCACGGTCCGCACCAAGCTGGGGTCGCCCTCGGCCACCTCCACCTTCGATGCGAACACCTGGTACTACATCGCCGAGGTGAAGGAGCGCGTCGCGTTCCGCAAGCCCCGCGTCACCCAGCGCGAAATCGTCGCGGTCAGCTTCAACGGCCAGACCGAGGCGGTGGAGCGGGTCGACGTGGTCACCCTCGAGCAGGGCAAGGTCATCGCCTTCAACGGCCGCGAGACCCCGACCCGCGGCCGCGAGCTGACCATCCTCGAACAGCTCCTCGGCACCGTCGGCCGCGGCTCCATGCTGCCCCGGGACGACGAGAGCGCCCCCGGGAACCGCCCTGGCGATCGGCGGTAGGGCTCACCCTACGAAGCAGCGCTCCCTGCGCCGGGCGGGAGCGCCTAGATGACCTGGAACTCGCCGCTTTCCTTGAAGCGCATGTAGGCCTCCACCGTGCGCCGCATGTTGGGAAGCATCTGCGGCAGCGCGTCCGGTGTGAACCATTCGACCGCGTGGCTTTCGTCGTCGGCCACCGTCGCCTCGCCCTGGAAGGTCCGCACGGCGAACAACAGGATGAAGTACTGACATCGGTGGCCGTTGGGGTAGGTGATCGTCTCGAACGCTGGATCGGAGGCGAACCCAAAAGGGATCGCCTCGGCCGCGTCCAGTCCGGTCTCCTCCTTCAATTCCCGCAGGATGCTTGCGGTCAGGTCCTCACCTTCCTCCGGCGCGCCGCCGGGCACGCCCCAGAGGTCGAAGTCGGAGCGGTGCTGCAGGAGAACGCGCCCGACGCCATCTTCCACGACCACGCGCCCTCCGGGCATGAGGATCAATCGGTCGCCGACGACCTGGCGCAGCCGTCCCAGATAGCTCTCCGAAAACCCCGCCATCGCCAGCCTCCCCAGTCGTGGGCGATGCTGCCAGCAGGCGGCGCCGGGTCAAGGTCGCCGCGGGACAGCGGCCAAGAAAACGCCCCGGAGATCGCTCTCCGGGGCGTCGTCGTCAGTGACGAGGGATCAGATCAGCCGACTGCGCCGTGGGCCAGCACCGCCAGCAGCAGCAGAGCCACGATGTTGGTGATCTTGATCAT
>NZ_DATAGM010000079.1:0-19664 GCF_036263695.1 Phenylobacterium sp. | reverse complement strand
GAAGATGATCGCCCCGCCGGTCAGGCAGAAGACGAACACCGGCACGGCGAAGACGACGCCGAGGTCGCGGTGCGCGCTCAGCATCTCGCGCCGGCGGCGCGACCTCGGCCACATCCGCCATGCGAAGCTGCGCCAGGCCGGGAACCAGACGATCAGGCCGGTCAGCACCATCACCGCCCCCGCCAGCGCGACGACCCCGGCCACGATCATGCCGCGCTCCCCGGCCAGCAGGTAGTGGTGCAGGTCGAAGACAAAGGCTTCGGGCCGCACAGGGCCGGTCCACTCCGCGAGCACGCGGCCGTCTGCCGAGGCGTACCCCTCGGTCTCGGCCTCCCGGAAGTAGACCTTGTGGACGCCCAGGTGCGGGCCGGCGAAGGCGATGGAGCGGATCTCGCCGGGCCTGGCGCGCTCCAGGGCCTCGGCCGCCGCGCCCAGCGCCTGCGGCGTGGGGACGACCTCGGCACGGGCCTGCGGCACCGTCAGCCGGATCCAGTCCTCCTTGAGCACCAGCAGTGAGCCGGTCAACCCGAGCACCACCAGCACCAGCGCAACGACCGCGCCGGCCCAGGCATGGATCAGGCGGATCAGCCCCATCAGAAGGTCTTGCTGACACCGAGCGTCACCGTGCGCCCCCGCCCGAAGTAGTAGGCGAGGTTGTCGGCCGGCGAGGTCGTGTCGCTGAAATAGGTCACATAGTCCTCGTCGAAGAGGTTCTGGACGCCCAGGCTGAAGGTCGCCGGCTCGGCGCGCCAGGTGAGCACGGCGTCGGCGGTCGTGTAACCCTCGAAGCTGTTGGCCGCCGGCTCGCCCTCGAAGTCGCGCTCGAAGAAGGTCTGGTGCTGCAGTCGTCCGCTGAGGTCGCCGCGGGTCGCCTCGACGTAGAGCAGCAGCCGGTCGGGGGCGATGTTCACCCCAGCCAGGTCCCGCTCGACGCGGCCGTCGCCGTCGCCGTCCGTGCGGCCCTCCAGATGGGCGTAGGAGCCGCCGAAGGTCAGCCAGTCGTTGGCCTGCCAGCGGCCGGTCAGCTCTATCCCCTCGATCTCGGTGCGCTGGCGCTGGACGTCGAAGTTGCCGTCGGCGTTGCGGATCAGGAGCGCGCCCCGGTCCGACGTGGAGCGGAACCAGGCCGCCGAGGCCCGCAGCGGTCCGAGGCCGTACTCGAGCCCCAGCTCGACATTGTCCGAGATCACCGGCGTGACGTCGAGGTAGCTGTCGATGTCCGCGCCCGGCGTGCTCACCGCCCGCAGCACCCGGCCCACGTCCGGCATGGTGAAGCCCTGGTTGTAGGACGCGTAGGCGACCAGCCCGTCGAGCGCCTCGTAGGTGGCGCCGAAGTTGACCAGCACCTCCTCGAAGCTCGGCTCGCCGCCGGCCACCTGCTGGTTCCCCTGCCCCCAGAGGGTGCGGTAGTCGCCCACCTCAAGCGTCGCGTTCTCGTAGCGGACGCCGGCCGACAGGTGCAGCCGCTCGTCGAGCAGCGACTGCCGCAGCTGCAGGAAGGGCGCGAGGCTCTTGTAGGTGGTTTCCGGCACCCACAGCCGATCGGTCAGCACCAGCGCCTGGAAGGTGGTGTCCCGCAGCCCGTCGAGGCCCACCAGGGCGCGCAGGCCCGGAACGGCTTCGATGCGACGCTCGTAGTCGATCTTGAAGCCCTGCTTCTCAGAGTTATTCGCCGACTGGTCGAAGTGGGTCCCGACCGGCGCGATCGCCGGGTCCTGGAAGCTGGCGAAGGTCCCGCCTCCGAACACCCCTTCGTAGTCGTGGGCGTAGACCTGGGCGCGGAAGGTCCCGCCCAGCAGGTCGCCGTCGCGATAGCTCAGGGCGGCCGAGGTCACCTCGTTCCTCGGCGGCACGCCCGGCGTCGTCCCGCGGATGGAGGTCGTGGGGACGCCCCGCGTCCGGTCGCCGGCCACGGCGATGTAGTCCGCGTCGCCCTCCAGCTCGAAGTGGTTGGCCATCAGCTCCAGGCGCTGCGTCTCGCTGAGGTCCCAGCCCGCCTTTAGGAACAGCGACCAGCTGGCGCTGTCCTGCAGGTCGCCCTGCGTGCCGTCGACGCCGATCCGTCGCTCGTCCGCATCGTAGAAGGCGCCCCGCCGCTCGTAGGCCGCGCCGACCACGAAGTCCCAGGCGCCCATGTCGCGGCCGGCCAGGGCCGCCGCCTTCCAGCCCAGGCTGTCGCCGACCACCCCGTCGTCGAAGCTGGTCTGGGCCATCGCCTTGCCCGCCCAGCCCTCCTCGAGCTTGGGCGTGGCCGCCGTGACGTAGTTCACCACGCCGCCGGTCGCGCCGATGCCCTGGATGGCGCTGGAGCCGAAGACGACCTCGACCCGGTCGATGAAGAAAGGATCGATGGTGAAGCCGTCGCGGGAGTCGTCCCGCAACGGCGTCGACTGCGGCACTCCATCCACGAGGTAGAGCGGCGAGCGGCCCCGCAGCGTCTCGCCGAAGCCGGAGAGCTTCTGCCGCGTCGGCGAGAAGGACGGGACGAGGTTGGCGACCGTCTCCACCGCGCTGGCGCCCAGCGCCTGCTGCGTCGTCAGCTCCTGCGAGCCGATCACTGTCACCGTCGCGGGCAGCGTCGCCCGGGGCGCCTCGCTGCGCGCGGCGGTGATCACCACCTCGCCGACCTCGACATCGTCGGCCGTCTGCGCGAGCGCCGGACCCGCGGCCATCGCCAGCAACACCCCGCCCACCGCGGTCAGGCAACGACGGTCGAACATGAAAATCCCTCAGCGGCGCTGTACTGCGCCGCCTGAAAGCAAAGTTGCAGTTGCAAGTCAATCGCAAGAACAACTCCCTCTACCATCCGCGGGAGAGGAGGAGGTTCAGACCCTTCCCGTCACCGGGATCAAGGCGCCCGTCACGGCGCTGGCCTGCTCCGAAGCCAGGAACAGGATCACCGCCGCCAGTTCCTCCGGCTTCACCCAGGCGTCGAACTTGGCCTTGGGCATGTCGGCGCGGTTCGTGGGCGTGTCGATGATCGAGGGGAGCACCGCGTTGACCGTGACGCCCGTCCCCTTCAGCTCCTCGGCGAGCGCCTCGGTTACGCGGTGCACCCCGGCCTTGGAGGCGGCATAGGCGCCCATGCCGGCGGCGGCCTTCACTGCCCCATCGGCGCCGACGTTGACGATCCGCCCCGCAGCGCTGGCCTTCAGGTGCGGCAGCGCGGCGCGGCTGGCGTTCACGCAGGTCCTGGTGTTGAGCGCGTAGAGCCGGTCGAAGGCCGCCGGATCGCCCTCCTCCAGCGTCTGCCAGACAAAGCCGCCGGCCACGTTGACCAGGACGTCCAGCCCGCAGAGGCGCTTTGCGATTGCGTCGAACGCCGCCATGGCCGCGTCCGCGTCCGTCAGGTCCAAGCCGCCCTGCACGAAGGCGCCCTCGGGCCCAGGGCCCGAGGGCGCAATGTCTATCAGCGCCAGCTGTCCGCCCTGATCGGCGGCGGCTTTCGCCACCGCCTGCCCGAGGACGCCGAAGGCGCCGGTGATCGCGATTTTCCGCCCGTTCATGGGCGGATGCTTATCAGAGCCGCTCGACGATCGTCACGTTGGCCATGCCGCCGCCTTCGCACATGGTTTGCAGGCCGTAGCGCTTGCCGCGGTTCTTCAGAGCGTGGACCAGGGTCGCCATCAGCTTGGTGCCCGAGGCGCCCAGCGGATGGCCGAGCGCGATCGCGCCGCCGTTGACGTTCATCCGCTCCGGGTCCGCGCCGGTGGTGTTCAGCCAGGCCACCGGCACCGAGGCGAAGGCCTCGTTGACTTCGAACAGGTCGATGTCGTCGACCTTCATTCCGGCCTTCTCCAGCGCACGCTGGGTGGCGGGCAGCGGGGCCTCGAGCATGATCACCGGATCGTGGCCCATCACCGACAGGTGGTGGATGCGGGCCATCGGCGTCAGGCCCAGCTCCTTCAGCGCCTTCTCCGAGACGATCATCACGCCCGATGCGCCGTCGCAGATCTGGCTGGAGGTGGCCGCGGTGATCGCCCCGCCCTCCTGCAACAGCTTCACGCCCTTGATGCCGTCCAGGCTGGCGTCGAAGCGGATGCCCTCATCGACGGTATGGTCAGCCTCGGCGCCGGCCTCGTCCTTCACCTTCAGCGCGACGATCTCGTTCTTGAAGGCGCCGGCCTGGGTGGCCGCGATGGCCCGCTGGTGGCTGTTGTAGGCGTACTCGTCCAGCTGGTCCTTCGACAGGCCGTACTTCTTGGCCATCATCTCGGCGCCCATGAACTGGGAGAACTGGATGTTGGGGTACTGCTCCTGGATGCCGGGGCTCATGTAGCTGCCCATGCCGGCCTGCGCCGCGAGGGCCGCGGACGAGCCCATCGGCACCCGCGTCATGCTCTCGACGCCGGAGGCGATCACCACATCCATGGTGCCGCTCATCACGGCCTGGGCGGCGAATTGCAGGGCCTGCTGCGAGGAGCCGCACTGGCGGTCGACGCTGGTGCCCGGCACGCTTTCCGGCAGCTTGGAGGCCAGCACTGCGTTGCGGGCCACGTTGATCGCCTGCTGGCCGACCTGCATGACGCAGCCCATGACCACGTCCTCGACGCGGCCCGGATCGACGCCGGTTCGATCCACCAGCTCGTTCAGCACCACCGCGCCCAGGTCGACCGGGTGCCAGTCCTTCAGCTTGCCGCCCTTGCGCCCGCCGGCGGTGCGCACCGCCTCCACGATGTAGGCTTCACCCATCTTCGTCACTCCCGTTCGGCCGCGCCTCGGCCGGTCGTGCAAAACACTAGGCCGGCGCCGTGACGGAAGCCAACAGGGTCAGAAGCTTGACTGGAGAACCGCGTTCGGCGTCTATCGGGCCCATGACCTTGCGACGACGCCAGCCGGATTCCTCCGCCCCCTGACGCTCAGTCCGGCGCCCCCGTGCGCCCGTTTCGCAAGGCCAATCCCATGCATCTTCGCGCCGCCACGCCCGCGGACGCCGGCGCCATCGCCGCCCTCACCCGCAAGGCCTACGCCGCCTGGATCCCGGTGATCGGGCGACGAGCCCCTGCCGACGACCATCGACTACGAGGCGGCCGTCCGGGAGCACCGCTTCGACCTTCACGAACACGGCGGACAGCTGCTCGCGCTGATCGAGACCGAGCGTCGGGCGGAAAGCCTCTACATCGCCGTCGACCCGGCGCTCCACGGCCAGGGCATCGGACGGGCCCTGCTCGCCCACGCCGAAGCCCTCGCCGCCGAGGCGGGCTATGCCGAGATGACGCTGGCGACGAACGTCCTGATGGCCCGCAACATCGGCATCTATCAACGCGTCGGCTATCGTATTGAACGAGAGGATCGGGGCCCGCACGGCGTCGCCGTTCTCATGCGCAAGCGTCTCCACACGCCCCTGCTCTTCCTGCCGGGCGCCGGCGCCTCGCCGGACTTCTGGCGGCCCCTGGCCGAGCGCCTGCCCGCCAATTGGCCCCGGCGGCATCTCGGCTGGCCCGGGCTCGGCGATCAGCCGGCGGACCCGGACGTGAACGCCCTCGACGACCTCGTGCGCCTGGTCGAGGCGGCGATGGGCGATGGCCCGGCGGACCTGCTCGCCCAGTCGATGGGCGGGGTCGTCGCCCTCAAGGTCGCGTTGCGCAATCCGGGCAAGGTCCGGCGGCTGGTGCTGTCGGTGACCTCCGGCGGGGTGGACGCCGCCGCCCGCGCCGCCGCGCTGCACGACTGGCGGGCGAGCTACCGGCAGAACTATCCGAACGCCGCCCCCTGGATCCGTGAGGACCGCACCGACCTGACGGACCAAATCCCCGCCATCGCCTGTCCCGCCCTGCTGCTGTTCGGCGACGCCGACCCGATAGCCCCGCCGTCCGTCGCGCAGCGGCTGGCGGTCCTGCTGCCCGATGCGCGGTTGCACATCGTCCGTGGCGGCGACCACGACCTCGTCGTCAGCCGCGCAGACGAGGTCGCGCCGCTGATCTGTGAGCACCTGGCTTAGGCCGGCAGCAGCGTCCCCGGCCTCTCGCCGTCCAGCCGGAAGCTGGCCGGCAGGACCCGTTCGTTGGGCTTCTGCAGCTTCAGCGCCTTGGCGGCCCGGGCGACGCCGAGCTTGGCGATATTCGCCGCGGTGACGCCATCCTGCAGCCGCGGGCTGGCCCCCAGCCGCCGACGAAGCACGCCGTTGGCGTAGATCACGTTCGCCCGCAGCAGCGCGGCCGGGGTCATGAATTCCATCGAGAGGGAGACGTTGAGCATCGGCCCATTGACGATCCGGTGCGGCGCGTTCTGGGGCCAGCTGACCATCATGCCGGGATGCAGCTCGACGAGCCGGGCCCCGGCGTCCCAGGCCGGCCGGAAAGCGAACTGCTCCGCCGTCTCGCGCAGCACGATCTTCTCGAGCTGGGCCTCAGACACGAAGGGCTCCTCCACCGGATAGACCCACACCCGCTTCACGCCCCGCACCTGCCACAGCGACACGAGCGGGACGTCGAGGTGGTAAAAGACCTGCGCGTCGGCCGACGAGATCAGCAGCCCGATGTCGCGCTTGAAGGTCTTGAGCCCCGCAGCCTGCTGCTTCTCCGCAAACACCTCGTCGGCCAGCGCGGCGTACTCCGGGAGGTAGTCGTTCGTCCGCCGCAGGTTGAGCCAGATGCGGCCCGCTTTCGCCGCCTCCAGCAGCTGCGCCCCCGACAGCTCGCCGGCCAAACCGCGGCGCCAGGTCTCCCACGCCACCGGATCCTCCCCCATGGTGAAGACGCCGAGGGCGGCCCGCGGATAGCGGTCCAGCACGTCGGCCAGCGCCTCATCGGAGAACATCGGCCGCTCGTGCAGCCCGTGCCGGAAGACGGTGAGCTCCCGCGTGAAGGTCCGCGCCTTCTCGTCGGTCCAGTCCAGGATCATGGCAGCCGCACCCCTCCGGAGCTGCGCCCGTAGAACTCGATCTTGAACGGGCCGAACCAGAGCGTCTTTCCGAGGCCGCGGGCCGCCTTGTCGGCGGTCGGGGCGAAGTTCGGAGAGCGGACGGCCCACTTCACGGCGGCCAGAGCGCCGAAGACGCTCGCCTGGACCAGCCCCTGCGTCATCCAGCCCGCCACGCCCAGCCAATCCGGCGGCGTTCGGGCCGCAGCGGCCGCCGTTGGCCCCTGGCCGTAGGCGAAGGCGCGGGGCAGTGCATAGCGGAGCGTCAGCCGCGCGGGTACGGGATCTTCCCACACCCACGCCTCCGCCGCCCAGGCGAACCGCGCGCCGGAGGCCTTCATTTGGCCGAACAGCAGGTCGTCCTCGCCGCCGATGTGGTTGCGGACGCTCGAAAAAGGCCGCAGCGGATGGGGCAGCGCTGCGCGACGCAGGAGGCTGTTCCCGCACCCGTAGTAATGCTCGATGGCGCCGCTCTCGCTCGGGCCCTCACGTGAGAAGAACCGCTCTAGGTAGGCTCGATGTCGGACGACCCGCGGCGGCGCGCGGCCGCGCACCGGCCCGAATACGACGTCGGCCTGAAACCGCGCCTGGATAGCAAGCAGGGCGGCCAGCCAGCCAGGCGGAGCCTCTTCGTCATCATCCAGGAAGGCGACAAATTCGCCCTGGGCGACCGCGAGGGCCGCATTCCGCGCGTTGGCGACCCCCGGCTCGGGCTCGTGCACGTAGCGTACGGGGAACGGCGCTTCGGCGGCGAGGTGCTCGACCACCGCTCGAGCCGACGCCGCCGGGTCATTGTCGACGACCACTAGCTCGAGCCGGGCGTGGTCGACACCCTGCTGGCGGAACAGCGAGCGGGCCGCGACGACCAGCCCGTCGGGCCGCCGCACGGTCGGGGTGACCATGCTGATGACGGTCATGCGGCCTCCCGCGACGCCGATCGCCCTGCGGCCCGCGCGAACATCGCACCGGCGAGCCCGCGAACCCGGCCCTCGAGGCTCAGCTCCAGGGCGGCGATGTTGTCGAGGCGGCGGCGCAGGCGGCCAGGGACGCCGCTGCTGTTCGCCTGAAGAACGGAGAGGAGACCTTCAGCGGCCCTCGCGCCGCGCCCCGCGGGGCCGGCGGCCGTTGCGCAGCCCGAGAGCAGCGTCCGTCCGGCCAGCGCGAACGGCGCCTTGTAGTGGTCGTGTCCCGGCCCCAGGTCATAGGCCGACAGGCCTGCCGACGGCATCGCGGTGATCGCCTGCATGAGGAACACCTGTCCCGGCGACCAGGGCGCCAGGTCCGGGTTCGTCGAGGCGATCCAGGGGTGGAACACGCCGCCGGCCCTCACGCCGAAGTGGCCAGCCGCGAGACGACCATCGACATAGAGGTTCACCATCAGGCCGCCGAACGCCGGGCTGGTCTGTTCGAACAGCCGCTGCACCAGGCACTTCGTCCATTGCGGAGACAGAAAGTCGTCCCCGCCCGTACGGGCGAGCTGGCTGCGCTTCCAATCAATCAGCTTTTGGAGCGCCGCGGGGTCGCGGTCACCCGCGACCATTTTGATGCGTCCGACCTCGCGCTCGAGCTTGTGGGTCAGGCGGCGGTAGTTCTTGAACCGCTTGGCGCTGCGGGCCCGCAGCTGCTCAAGGTAGTCTTCCGGCGTTCCCATCAGCCGAATTACGTACGACGGATGCGCTGACCCGGCGAAGCCGTCGACCGCCTGGCACGGATCGAGAAGGCCGGTGAAGCGGTAGGCGCCCAGGTCCGCGGCGGCCAACCCCGCCGGCAGGTCGAAGGGGCGCTCGGCGATGAGCGCGTGGTAGTCCGACAGCGGCGCTCCGATCGGGCGAGCCAGCCGACCGGGTCGGCGATGGTAGGCGAGAAAGGCGACGGGTTCCCCTCGCGACCGCCACACGGTGACCCGCGCATCCTCCCGCACACCGCCGACCGCCTGTGCGAACTCGGGACCAAGCAGTGGGCTGTCGAATTCGGGACGCGCGGCCTGGATGCCTCGCCAGGCGGCAGCGTCGTCCGAGCTCAGCTCGGCGGGGTGGAATGTGGCGGCCTCGATCATGGGGCCCGCGCGGGCGCTCCTAAATCAGGAATCTGGTCCTCCGACCTGCAAGCCGCGGGCCGTTAGCCGAAGGTGCGGGCAAGGATGGCTTCCAGCGCGGCGGCGTCGGTCTCGTCGAAGGCGGCCGGCTCGGTGGCGTCCACGTCCAGCACCGCAATCAGCCGGCCAGCCTTGTCGAACACCGGCGCGACGATCTCGCTTGCCGAGCGGGAGTCGCAGGCGATGTGGCCGGGAAAGGCGTGCACGTCGGGCACGACCTGGGTGGTGCGCGTCGCCGCCGCCGTCCCGCACACGCCGCGGCCGAAGGCGATCCGCAGGCACCCCAGAGTTCCCTGATACGGCCCGACCACCAGCTCGTCCGGCTTGTCCGGATCGACGACGTAGAAGCCGGTCCAGAAGAAGTGCGGGAAGCTGCTGGCCAGCATCGAGGCGACGGTGGCCATCCGCGCCGTCAGGTTCGGCTCGCCCTCCAGCACCGCCGCGATCTCCTCGGCCAGCGCCGAATAGCGCTGCGCCTTCTCGGCCGGCAGGATCTTGTCGTTGAACGCCTCGGCCATGGCCCCGCAGACTCGTTAACCCTGGCGTTCATCGTTCCTTAGAGGCGCACTGGCAAGGTCCGCGCCATGCCGATGGGTGACGAAAGCCCCGACCGCCACGTGCTGCTCAGCATCGTGGTCCCCGTGCACAACGAGGCGGGCGGGATCGAGCCGTTCCTGGCCCGCACCCAGCCGATCCTCGAAGCGGTGACCGCGCCGCTCGGCCCGGCGTCCAGCTTCGAGATCCTGTTCGTCGACGACGGCTCCACCGACGCCACGCTGGAGGAATTGCAGGCCGCCCGCGCAGCCGACCCCCGCGTGCGGATCGTCGTGCTGTCGCGCAATTTCGGCAAGGACGTGGCCCTGGCCGCCGGCCTGCAGCACGCCGCAGGCTCCGCGGTCATCCCAATGGACGTGGACCTGCAGGACCCGCCCGAGGTGATCCCTCAGCTCGTGGAGCGCTGGCTCGCCGGCTACGACGTGGTCAGCGCCCGCCGCGCCGACCGCTCCAGCGACAGCTGGCTCAAGCGCGCCACGGCGCAGGCCTTCTACCGCGTCTTCAACCGTATGGCCGAGCGGCCGATCCTGGCCGACGCCGGCGACTTCCGCCTGCTGAGCCGGGTGGTGGTCGACGAGCTCAACCGTTTCCCCGAGCGGGCGCGGTTCATGAAGGCGCTCTACGCCTGGGTCGGCTTCCGCCACTGCCACGTAGACTACGTCCGCGAGGAGCGTCACGCCGGCCACAGCAAGTTCCGCTACTGGCGGCTCTGGAACTTCGCCATCGACGGCATCACCAGCTCCACCACCGCGCCGCTGCGCATCTGGAGTTATCTCGGCGCGCTGACGGCGCTGGGCGCCTTCGCCTACGCCGCCTTCCTGATCGTCCGCACCCTGGTGCTGGGCGCCGACGTCCCCGGCTACGCCTCGCTGATGGTCATGGTGCTGATGCTGGGCGGGGTGAACCTGCTCTCCCTCGGGGTCATCGGCGAATACCTCGGGCGCACCTACACCGAGGTGAAGGGCCGGCCGCTCTACATCGTGCGCAGCCTGCATGGCGTCGAGCCGTCCCGGGCCGCGGAGCCGGCCGCCGCGCCGGCGGAACGGCTGCGGCGCTCGGCGTGACGGCCCTCGTCCCGGCCGCGCCGGCGCAGGTCCGGCCCGCAAGCGCGCTGCCGTCCGCGCCCTGGCTCACCGGCCTCCTGATCTACGCCACCCTGCTGTTTGCGCCGCAGACGCTGAACGACGGCGACACCTATTGGCACCTGGCGGCCGGCGAATGGATGCTGGCCCACGGCGAGGTGCTGCACGCCGACCCCTTCTCCTACACCTTCGCCGGCAAGCCGTGGACGACCCACGAGTGGCTCAGCGAGATCGTCATGGGCCTGGTGTTCCGGGCCGGCGGCTGGGGCGGGGTGATGGCCCTGACCGCCGCCGCCGCCGCTCTCGCAGGCGCGCTGGTGGCCGGCTACCTGCGCCCGCGGCTCGGCCTCGTCCCGCTGACGCTCACCCTGCTGCTGGGCCTGGCCTGCCTCGCGCCGGGCCTGCTGGCGCGGCCGCATGTGCTCGCCTTCCCGGTGCTCGCCGCCTGGGCCATCGCCCTGCTGAGGGCGCGGGACGAGGGCCGGGCGCCCAGCCTGCTGCTGCTGCCGCTGATGGCGGTCTGGGCCAACCTGCACGGCAGCTTCGTACTCGGCCTGGCGCTGATCGGGCCGTTCGCCCTCGAGGCGCTGATCGAGGGTAGAGCCCGCCCCTGGCCGGTGGTACGCGCCTGGGGCCTGTTCGGCCTCGGCGCCCTCGCCGCCGCCGCGCTGACGCCGCACGGCCCCCAGGGCCTGATCTTCCCCTTCCAGCTGATGGGCATGGCGACCGCGCCGACCATCGACGAGTGGCGCAGCCTCGACTTCTCCGACCCCCAGCCGCTGGAGTTCGGGCTGATGGCCCTGCTGCTGGTCGGATTCTCCCGCGGGCTGAAGGTCCCGCCCCTGCGCCTGATCCTGCTGCTGGGCCTGCTCCACATGAGCCTGCAGCATGGCCGCCACGCCATGGTGCTCGGGTTGCTCGCGCCGCTGCTGCTGGCCGATCCGCTGCGCCAGGTCACCACGGCGGCCGAGCCGCTCGCACCGCCCTCCAGCCTGTCCATCGGCCTCGTCATCGCCCTGATCGCCGGCCTGACCGCCGGGCGGATGGCGGCCCAGCCGGCGCGGATCGACGCGCTGACCACCCCGGCCACGGCGCTCGCCGCGGTGCCGGCCGACATCGCCCGCCAGCCGGTGCTCAACGAGTACGGCTTCGGCGGCTATCTGATCTTCGCCGGCCTGCGGCCGTTCATCGACGGCCGCGCCGACATGTACGGCGACGACTTCATCCGCACCTACGACCGGGCCGTCTCCGGCAATCCTGAAGCGCTGGCGGAGACCCTGGAGCGCCACGGCGTCCGCTGGACCATCCTGCATCCAGGCAACCGGGCCGTGCCGGTCCTGGACCGCACGCCCGGCTGGCGGCGGCTGCACGCCGACGCCTACGCCGTCGTCCATGTGAAGGATGCGCCCGGGGCGATGGCGCTGCGCGGCGCGGTCGAATAGGGCCGGTCAGGCCCGGCGGGCGACCACCAGGATCGACAGACCGAACGGCAGCGCGCCCCGCGCCACCCACCCGGCCTCCCAGCGGAACACCCGCGTCAGGATGCGGTTGAGCCAGCCGGGCGGCATACGGTCGTCCTCGCCCTTCAGGCCCAGCACGCGCTTGGCCAGCCGCGCGGCCACGGCCAGCGGGAACAGCAGGGTGTTGAAGTAGCTGGCCTTGACGATCTTCAGGCCGGCGGCGCTGAACAGCGCCTCGAACTCGTCTTTCGTGTACCGGCGGCGGTGGTGGTGCAACTCGTCGTGGCGGCTCCACATCCAGCGATAGGCGGGCACGGTGGCGACCAGATAGCCGCCCGGCGCCACCAGCTCCGCCAGCTTGCGGGTGGAGGCGGCGTCCTCCTCCACATGCTCCAGCACGTCGAAGCCGCAGACCGCGTCGAAAGCCCCGGGCTCGTAGGGCAGCCCGTCCGGCAGCCGCCCGTCGGCGACGGGTACGCCCAGCTTGGCGGAAACGTAGCTCCGCGACTCCGCGTCCGGCTCCAGCGCCTCGACCGACCCGAAGCGGCCCAGCAGCGGCAGGTTGCCCCCGACGCCGCAGCCGACTTCGAGGATCTTCGCCTCCTGGCGCAGGCCAAGCCGACCGATGACCTGGCCAAGCAGTTCGCGGCGGCCGACGAACCACCAGTGCGCCTGCTCCAGCTCGCGCATCCGATCGTAGACGGCCCGTTCCATCGGCTGATCCGTTGTGCCCGCCGGGGACGCGGCGCCGCTGCGCCTGTTCCCCGGACGATTCCCCCGGCATTAGGGTGACTGACGAGTTAGCCGCGAAAGGGTTACCAGCCTGCCAACCCGGGCCGCCCCGTGCAGATGACCCCGGCCGAACCGGTGGAGGCCACGCCCCCGCCTACCGCGGCAGACGGGAAGATTCCGCCCGGCCAGCGGGGGCGCGCCGCGCTGATCCTGTTCGCGGCCATCGCCGCGGGCCTGTTCGCCTACCTCAGCATGACCTTGCCGCTCGGGCGGGCCCTGCAGCCCCTGCCCGACCCCAGCCTCGTGATCGAGGACTCCAGCGGCCGGCCGATCGCCCGGCTGGGCGGCTACAAAGAGCCGCCGGTCGAGGTGGCTAAGCTGCCCGATCACGTCGGCCAAGCCTTCACCGCCATCGAGGACAGGCGCTTTTACTCCCACCCGGGGATCGATCCGCGGGGCCTGGCCCGCGCCATGGTGGTCAACGCCCGCGCCGGGCGGTGGGTGCAGGGCGGCAGCACCATCACCCAGCAGCTGGCCAAGAACGCCTTCCTCGACAGCCGCCGCGACCTCACGCGCAAGGGCAAGGAGGCGCTGATCGCGCTCTGGCTGGAGCTTCGCCTCTCCAAGGATGACATCCTCTCGCGCTACCTATCGGCCATCTACTTCGGCGACGGGGTCTGGGGCCTGCGCGCCGCCGCCCGCCACTACTTCGACAAGCCGCCGGAGGAGCTGACCCTCGGCGAGGCGGCCATGCTGGCCGGCATCGTCAAGGCGCCCTCCGCCCTCTCCCCCACCCGCAACCTGGACGGCGCCCGCAAGCGCGCGCGCCTGGTGCTGTCGGAGATGTCGGCCCAGGGGATGATCACCGAGCGGCAGGCCCACCAGGCCCGGCTGCCGAGACCGCGGCGGGGGCGCGATCCCCTGCCCTCCGGCAGCTGGTTCGCCGACTGGGCCGCCCCCGACCTGCGCGAGGCCTACGGCGGCCGGTTCGGCGACGTGGCGGTGCGCACCACCCTCGACCGCCGGATGCAGCGCCGAGCCGAGCAGATCATCGCCCGCGCCCTCGACGGCCAGGGGCGGCGGGCCGGGGCCGATCAGGCCGCGCTGGTCGCCATGCGGCCGGACGGCCGGGTCGTCGCCCTAGTGGGCGGGCGCCGCTACCAGGCCGGCGGCTTCAACCGCGCCACCCAGGCCAGGCGACAGCCGGGCTCGGCGTTCAAGCTGTTTGTCTACCTGGCCGCCCTGCGCGCCGGCGCCAGCCCCGAGAGCCGGGTGCTGGACGCGCCGATCGACGTGAACGGCTGGAAGCCGCAGAACTACGACGGTCGCTACCGCGGCGAGATCGACTTCCGCACCGCCTTCGCCCACTCCAGCAACACCGCCGCCGTCCGGATCGCCCAGCAGGTGGGGCCACGGGCGGTGATCCGCGCCGCCCGCGACCTCGGCGTCCGCTCGCCCCTGCAGCCCGCGCCCACGCTGGCGCTGGGGACCGAGGAGACCACCCTGATGGAGCTGACGGCCGCTTACGCCGCTGTGGCGGCCGGCGAGTATCCGGTGGTCCCCCGCGCCACCGACGAGCCGCTGCCCGGCCGCCGGACCCGCCAGCGCCCGCTGCGCGAACACGATGAGCTCGAGGAGCTGCTAGCCGCCGTCATCGACCGCGGCACGGGCCGGGCCGCGCGCCTCTCCCGCCGGGCCTACGGCAAGACCGGCACCACCTCCGACTACCGGGACGCGCTGTTCGTCGGCTATTCGGGCGACCTGGTGGTCGGCGTCTGGGTCGGCGCCGACGACCACAGCGCCATGCGGAACGTGACCGGCGGCGGCCTGCCGGCCCGCATCTGGCGCGACTTCATGAGCGGCGCCTCCGGCCGCGCCCGGCCGGCGCCGCTGCCGCCCTCGGTTCCCGATCCCGAACCGGTCCCGCCGCCGCAAGACCTCGAGATCCTGCCGCCGCCCGACATCGTGCCCGGCGACCTGCCCCCCAGCGTGCCGCCGCCCGAGGAAGTCGCTCCGCCCCCGGAGCTTCCGCCGAGCATCCCACCGGCCGGCTAGGCGCCTTCTCTCGGAACGCCCCGCCCAGTGCGGGCATTGCCCGGTCATGCGTGGACGTCCCCTTGCAGCGCTCGCCGCTGCGGCCGCCCTCGGCTGCTCGCCTGCCATTCCCGAGGTGCGTCTTCGGCCGCCACCAACGCCGCAGATCGACCGCGCAAGGTTGAGCGCGGTGCTGGAGCAGGCGGCGCAGGGCTCCAGCCTGGCCTGGGGTCGCGCCTACGGCTACGTCACGGGAACCGCGCCGCAGGCCGCCGCGCCCGCCATCGCCGCCTCGATCCGCTACTCCCGCACCGAGGCGCTGGCCTCGGCCAAGCCGCCCCCCGCCGACGTCCGCCGCGAACTCGAGCCCTATTTCGGCGAGGATCTGCTGGACGATGTGCGATGGACCCTGGCCGGCCAGCGGCTGAGCCTGGGGTCGGTGTTGGCCAGCTGGTACTTCGACGAGGCTGCGGTGACGCTGCAGGACGTGCTGGTCTTCTCCAGTCCTGAGGCCAGCCGCAACCTCTGGCTCTGGGCCCACGAACTGGCGCACGTCGAGCAGTACCGCCTCTGGGGCGTCCACGGCTTCGCGTCCCGCTACGCCGCCGACTGGACGGGCGTCGAGCAGGCCGCCACCCGGCGCGCCGACCAGGTGATCGCCGAGATCCGCCGCCGGCGCGCCCTCCAGGCCGCGAAGCCTGACTGAGTGGGATCAGTTGCCGGCGGGCGTGGTGATCTTGCCGGCCCGCGACATCGGCAGGCCGTATCGGGCGCGGTTCTCCGGCGTATGGGGAACGGCGCCGTTGGTGATCAGACGTGTTGTCACGCCGGTCAGAGCCGGGCGGCGTGCCAGGCAATGTGCTCGCCGACGAAGCTGGCGATGAAGAAGTAGGAGTGGTCGTAGCCCTCGCGCCGGTTCAGCGTCAGCTTCTGGCCTGCCGCGCTGCAGGCCGCCTCCAGCAGCTCCGGCTTGAGCTGATCCGCCAGAAAGCCGTCGGCAAGGCCCTGGTCCACGAGGATGTCGTCGAACCGGGCGCAGGCGCCGCCGTCCTCGATCAGCCGCGCCGCATCGTGTTCGCGCCACCGCGCCTCGTCCGGCCCCAGATAGGCTGTGAAGGCCTTGCGGCCCCACTCGCAGCGGGTCGGCGAGCAGATCGGCGCGAACGCCGAAACCGAGCGGAACAGCTCCGGGTGGCGCAGGGCCAGCGTCAGCGCCCCGTGCCCGCCCATCGAGTGGCCGAAGATCCCGCAGCGGCTCAGGTCGAGCGGGAACTCGCCCATCACCTGCATGAGGTCTCGGGTGACGTAGCTCTCCATCGCGAAGTGCGGCGCCCAGGGCGCCGCGGTGGCGTCCACGTAGAAGCCGGCGCCCTGCCCCAGGTCATAGGCCGGATCGTCGGCGACGCCCTCGCCGCGCGGGCTGGTATCCGGGGCGACGATGGCGACGCCGGCCCGCGCGGCCGCCTCGTAGGCGCCGGCCTTGGTGGTGAAGTTGTCCTCGGTGCAGGTCAGTCCGGACAGCCAGATCAGCACCGGATGCGGCCCCTCGCCTGGCGGCAGAAAGACCGAGAACCGCATCGGCGTCCGGGTCGCCGCGCTGTCGTGCCGGCAGTAGCGGAGGAGGCCCTCGTGGACCTTGTGCGACTGGAGGGTCTCGAGCCCCATCAGTAGACCACGACCGAGCGGATGCTCTCGCCGCGGTGCATCAGGTCGAAGGCCTCGTTGATCCGCTCCAGCGGCAGCACGTGGGTGATCATCGGGTCGATCTCGATCTTCCCGTCCATGTACCAGTCGACGATCTTCGGCACGTCGGTGCGCCCGCGCGCGCCGCCGAACGCCGTGCCCTTCCACACCCGCCCGGTGACCAGCTGGAACGGCCGGGTGGCGATCTCCTTGCCGGCCTCGGCGACCCCAATGATCACGCTCTCGCCCCAGCCGCGGTGGCAGGCCTCCAGCGCCTGGCGCATGACGTCGGTGTTGCCGGTGCAGTCGAAGGTGTAGTCGGCCCCGCCGCCGGTCAGCTCCACCAGGTGCGCCACCAGATCGCCGGAGACCGCCTTGGGGTTGACGAAGTGGGTCATGCCGAACCGGCGGCCCCACTCCTCCCGTGACGGGTTGATGTCGACGCCGACGATCATTCCCGCGCCGACCATCTTCAGCCCCTGGATGACGTTGAGGCCGATGCCGCCCAGGCCGAAGACGATACAGTTGGCGCCCGCCTCAACATCGGCCGTGTTGACCACCGCGCCGACGCCAGTGGTGACCCCGCAGCCGATGTAGCAGGCCTTGTCGAAAGGGGCGTCCGGCCGGATCTTGGCCACCGCGATCTCCGGCAGCACCGTGTAGTTCGAGAAGGTCGAGCAGCCCATGTAGTGGAACACCGTCTGGCCCTTGTAGGAGAACCGGCTGGTGCCGTCTGGCATCAGGCCCTTGCCCTGGGTGGCCCGGATCGCCGTGCACAGGTTGGTCTTTCGCGAGAGGCAGCTTTTGCACTGCCGGCATTCGGGCGTGTAGAGCGGGATCACGTGGTCGCCGGGCCTGACGCTCGTCACCCCCGCCCCGACCTCCAGCACCACGCCGGCCCCCTCGTGGCCCAGGACCGAGGGGAAGATCCCCTCCGAGTCGAAGCCGTCGAGCGTATAGGCGTCGGTGTGGCAGATCCCCGTCGCCTTGATCTCCACCAGCACCTCGCCGGCCTTTGGCCCCTCCAGGTCCAGCTCGACGATCTCGAGCGGCTTCTTGGCCTCGAAGGCGACGGCGGCGCGAGTTTTCATGAAGGACGACTCCGGGGAAGCGGCCGTCGAAAATGTCACGTCCCCGGCCGGGTGCAAGCAGGACCGGCCGAACGCCGGAACCCGAGACCGCCGACCTCGATTGCACAGGCGCAGCGGGATCGGAGCAGACCCATGCCGGACGCCGCCCAAGCGCGCGAGAAGATGGTGGAGCGGCAGATCCTGCGCCGCGGCGTCGCCGACGAGCACGTGCTCGAGGCCATGCGCACCGTGCCCCGCGAGGCCTTCGTCACGCCCGGGCTGGAGGAGTTCGCCTACGAGGACTCCGCCCTGCCCATCGAGGCGGGCCAGACCATCTCACAGCCTTACATCGTCGCCCTGATGATCGAGGCCGCGCAGATCCGGCCCGGCGACCGGGTGCTGGAGATCGGCGCCGGATCCGGCTACGCCGCCGCCGTGATGAGCCGCATCGCCGGCGAGGTCTACGCCATCGAGCGGCACGAGCCGCTGAGCGCGCTGGCTCGCCAGCGGCTGGAGAGGCTCGGCTACGGTAACGTCCAGCTGCGAACCGCCGACGGCACCGGCGGCTGGCCCGAAGCGGCCCCGTTCGACGCGATCCTGGTGGCGGCCGGCGGACCCGGCGTGCCCCAGCCGCTGAAGGACCAGCTGCAGATCGGCGGCAGGCTGGTGATGCCGGTCGGCGGCAAGCCGCGCGACCAGCGGCTGGTCAAGGTCACCCGCACCACCGCCACCCGCTTCGAAGAGGAAGACCTCGGGCCAGTGATGTTCGTGCCTCTGGTGGGCGAGTACGGCTGGGACGAGGGCGAGGCCCAGGCGCGCCGGCCCGTCGAGCCGCGCAGCTTCAGGGCGCCGTCCGTCCCTGCGCCGATCCCGCAGCTGATCCGCGAGGCGGCCGAGCCCCTGCCCGACCCTTCCGATCCCAGCTTCGCCGAGGCGTTCGACCGCTTCGCCGACGCCCGCGTAGTGCTGCTCGGCGAGGCCAGCCACGGCACGTCGGAGTTCTACCGCGCCCGCGCCGCCGTCACCCGCCGCCTCATCGAACGGCACGGCTTTTCCATCGTCGCCTGGGAGGCCGACTGGCCCGACGCCGCCAGCCTCGACCGCTACGTGCGCCAGCGCCCCGCGCCGGCGCACGCCGAGCCGCCGTTCCGCCGCTTCCCCACCTGGATGTGGCGCAACACCGACGTAGAGGCCTTCGTCGAGGGCCTGCGGGCATGGAACCGGGAGCGCCCGCCGGAGCGGCGGGCCGGCATCTATGGCCTCGACCTGTACAACCTCTCGGCCTCGATCCAGGCGGTGCTCGGCTACCTTGAGGAGGTGGACCCGGAGGCCGCCAAGGTGGCCCGCCAGCGCTACGGCTGCCTGACGCCCTGGGCCAAGGAGCCGCAGGCCTATGGCCGCATGGCTCTGAGCTCCGGGTTCGCCCGCTGCGAGGAGGCAGTGATCAGGACGCTCGGCGACCTCCTCAACAAACAGCTCGAATACGTCGGCCACGACGGCGAGGCCTTCCTCGACGCCACGGCCAACGCCCGCCTAGTGAAGAACGCTGAGGCCTACTACCGGGCCATGTACTACGGGGCGGCCCAGAGCTGGAACCTGCGCGACACCCATATGTTCGAGACCCTCTGCGCCATCCTCGACGCCAAGGGCCCGGACTCCAAAGCCGTCGTCTGGGCCCACAACTCCCACATCGGCGACGCCTCGAAGACCGAGATGGGCATCGTTCGCGAGGAGCTGAACATCGGCCAGCTGTGCCGCGAGAAGTTCGGCGAGCAGGCCGCCCTGATCGGCTTCGGCACCCACACCGGAACGGTCGCCTGCGCCAGCGACTGGGACGAGCCGATGGAGGTCAAGCGGGTGAACCCCTCGCACGCCGACAGCTACGAGCGGCTGGCCCACGACGCCGGCGAGCCGCGCTTCCTGCTGGACCTGCGCGACGGCCGCAACGAGGCGCTGCGCCAACGGCTGCTGGGTCCCAGGCTCGAGCGGTTCATCGGCGTGATCTACCGGCCCGACACCGAGATCTGGAGCCACTACGTCGAGTGCTCCCTCCCCCAACAGTTCGACGCCTACGTCTGGTTCGACCAGACCA
>NZ_DATAGM010000078.1:0-4126 GCF_036263695.1 Phenylobacterium sp. | reverse complement strand
CGACCCCCGAGCTGGCGCCGTTGATCATCACCGTCTGCCCCGGCTCCAGCGCGCCGTTGGTCACCACCGCGTCGTGCATGGTCCGCAGCGCCACCGGCAGGGTCGCGGCCGTCTCGAAGCTCATGTGGGCGTCGGGGATGGGCCAGACGCCACCGTAATCCGCGGTGGTGTATTCCGCGAAAGCGCCGGCTCCAGAGCCCATCACCCGCTGGACGACCACCAGGCCCTGCACCTCGGGGCCCGCCTCGACCACCTCGCCGGCCCACTCCAGCCCCAGCGCCGCGCCGACGCCGCCCGCCCCGCCGTGCATGTGGCCGCGGGTCATCGCCAGGTCGACCCGGTTCAGGGCCGCAGCGCGCACCCGGACCAGAACCTCGGCGGGCCGGGGCTTTGGCGGATCGATCTGCGTCAGCTTCGGCCCTTCCTGGGTCAGCACGTAGGCTTGCATGGCGTCCCTCCCTGGTCGGCCGGCACGCTAGCCCAGGCCGCGCCCGGCGCGTAGGGTTTCGCAAAACAGCAGAACGGGAGGATGCGATGAGCGAGGTGAGCGTCACCAGGGACGTGGTCTACGGCGAGGCCGGCGAGGGCCGCCCCCTGCGCCTGGACCTCTACCGTCCGGCCGCGCCGAACGGGGCGGCGGTGATCCTGGTCCACGGCGGCGGCTGGTCGAAGGGCGACCGCAGCATGCTCGTCGAGCACGCCAAGCACCTGGCCCGCGACGGCTTCGTCGCCCTGGTCCCAGAATATCGCCTGACGCCGGAGGCCCACTGGCCGGCCCAGATCCACGACGTGAAGCGGGCCATCAGGTGGACCCGCAGCCAGGCGGCCTCTCTCGGCTTCGAACCCGAGCGCCTGTGCCTTCAGGGCCATTCGGCCGGCGCCCACCTGGTGCTGCTGGCCGCCGGCACGCCCAATGAGCGCCGCCTCGACCCGCCGGAGGCCGACACCAGCATTCCCGCCGCCTGCGCGGCCGTCGCCGCCATCTACCCGCCGGTGCTGATGTACCGCGGCGAGACCCGCCCCTCCGGCGGCACCGCCGCCCGCGCCCTCCCCGGCTGCGACGCCTCCGACGAGGCCTGCCAGCTGGCCAGCCCCATCCATCACCTGGGCGCCGGCTACCCGCCGGCCATGCTGCTGCACGGCGACGTCGACAAGATCGTCCCCGTCAGCGCCTCGCGCCGCTTCGAGGAGGCGCTGCGCGCCGCCGGCGGCAAGGTCGACCTGCACATCTTCGCCGGCCTGCCGCACGGCTTCGCCAACAACCCGAAGCTGCGCCCCATGCTGATGACCATGATCAGCGCCTTCTTCCAGCGCACCGTGGCCGATCCCGCCGCCTTCGTGATGGAGACCCCGCCCCCCGCCCGCGAGCCCGCACCCGCCTGGCAGGGATAGCCTTCCCTGCGACCTGTCGCGCAAGGCGTTGCTCCGGCGCACCGCCTTGGGCTATGGAGGGCGTCCTTTGGATCGGGTGACGTGGCCGAGTGGCTGAAGGCGGCGGTTTGCTAAACCGTTGTACGGTGTAAAGCCGTACCGAGGGTTCGAATCCCTCCGTCACCGCCAAGGATCGTTGTTTCTGACGCCGAGACCCCGGGCCGCGCCTGGCGGGCAGACAGACGGTCCTGACTGCACATGCGCCTCAGCTGACATCGAGATGGGCCTCCGAGCGCAGCCCACGTACATCGCCACCTGCCATAGGTCCCGCGCAGTCCCTAACGCCCGACATCTAGCCTGAGCGACCGACGAGTAGTGAAAGCCGCCGACCTCTCAATTCGCCCGCACGGCCGCGGTCGCTCTCGCGTGCGGGCGGACGGGGTTCGTGTGCCGCACGAAGATCACCGCGTCGAACTGCCGTTCCGGCGTCGCCTCGATGTAGTGAGCCTCGCGTTCCTGATGCGGCAGGTAAACGACGCCGATAGCGCGCTGAAGCCGCCGTTTCGCGGTGGAGGCGGGCGCCGGGTCGTGCAGCACCACCTGCCGGTCGGCGCCGCGGGCCAGTTCGTATTCGTGGCTCCCCGGAAGAGATTTCCGCACGCGGTGCACCCGAGGAGCTTCGCCCCACTCTTCCGCCGCCATCACCTGCCCGCCGTCCGTGAAGAAGCCCACCAGATATGCGCGACCCTGCTCTCGCAACAGCTGGCCCAGGCTCACCTCTCCGCGCTCTTGCATGGACGTCTCGCGAGCGTCGCCAACGTGGGTGTTGTGGGCCCAGATGACCACGCCCGCGTCCGGGCCGGTCCGGTTGACGTGACGGTGGACTGCGATGGCCGCGGCCGCCATCCGCCTGTCCCGGGCGTTCCAGGAGTAGCCGGTCTCCACCTGAACCCGGAAGTATTCCTCGCCGGCGACCACGGTGGCCGCCGCCCGCTCGGCTGCGAAGCGCGCTTCGGCGTCCTCGCCCTGCAGCGGCGGCAGGGCCGCGAGCGCCCTCACGCCTGCCTGCGCTTCTGTCTGCTGGGAACCACCCCGTGCGACGGCTCGCGCGTAGCCGCTCATCTCCCGTCCGTGCCGAGTCAGCGTGGAATAGGCGCGCTCGACCTGCGCCGCGGCTCTGGCGTCGCGCGCCTTGAGATAGGCCACAACGGCGTCCGCGGCTCCGGCCAGATCATAGACGTCGATGCCATAGACGCCGACGCGATCTTCCGGCGGGCGCTCAAGATTGATGGTCCGAAGCGCTTCGACGAAGGTCTCGAACTCCTGATTTCGCCACATCCAAGCCGGAAACTCGTCGAAGCTGGACAGCGCCTGCCTTGCCGTCCGGTCGCCGCCTAGACCGCGAACATAGCGGTTGACCCGTTCTCCGCCCGCGTAATCCCCCTCGATTGCGACGGCTCGCACCTCCCCGGCACGGACCAGCTCGAGCGTGATACGCGCCCGCTCGTGATAGTATTCCCGGGTGCCATGAGTGTTCTCCCCGAGCAGGATGAAGTCCGCCTCCCCGGCCCGTTGCAGCAAGATCTCGTCAGGCTCGGAGGCGACGACGGGGGACGCCACGACCGGCGTGGCGAGGGGCGACGCGCCCGCAAGCGCCAGCGCGGCGGCCAAGCTGGCCGCCGGAACGGAAAAATTAGGCATATCCGCTAGATGGGCAGTAGCTGCGAAACGCAAGCGCTGCCCTGCCGCTCGCGTCACCCGCGGCCTCGCTCGTTTGGTGGTCGATGAACTCGTGCAGCGTTCGCAGGACGCTCAGGGACGGCAGGTCCATCAGAAGCGCGATGTAGCCGCGGCGTTGGCCAGCCGGCGGCGGCCAGGGCGCGCGGCGACGGCGTCCTCCCACCCGATCTCTCGCGTCGGATTCCTCGCCGTAGCGGCGCAGCACCGCCAGCTCCGATCCTGAGCGCACGAGCCAGTGGGCGCGAACACGCCGTGAGAGCAGGCGCACGGCCGAGGGTGCGACGCCGACGGCGCGCAGCGTATCGATCGGACGGATTGGCGGGGTCTTCAAGATCACCGACGCCCATCCTGGCGGCGGACGTGACGGTCTCACAGAGGCGGTCAGCGCCGCGGCGGACAACCGCCTGCGGCGCCGGCCGAGGGGCAGCCTAGCGCAGGCTGGCCGACTGGATCTTCTTCAGGCGCATCATCTCGGGGCGGCTGATGCAGCGCGGAGCCGACCAGGCCTCGCCCTTGGCCGCACGGTCGGCGGTGACGAACTCGGCCGAGCCGAACTCGCGCGCGAAGCCGCGCCGGGTCAGGTCGGAGCGGTCGCAGACGTAGAGCACGCGCGCGCTGTCGTTGGTGGAGGCCTGGGCCATCGCGTTGCGCCCAGCGTCCGTCGCCGAAGAGGCGTCCTTGGCGAGTGCGGGGACAGTGGCGAGCGCGGCAAGCGCCAGACCGAGAGCAATGGAACGCATTTCGTTTTCCTCCCGCCCGCGCGGTCTTAGAGGCCGAGTCGAGGCTGATGCTGAGGAGAACCTTATAGCATGGCCATGGTCTGCAAATTATTTATGACGGTTGACGCTGAGGGCAGTTTGTCGGGCCAGAGCGGCGTGGCGCCGCCCGCTCGCGGGGCCGCCATCGCCGGGCCGCCACAGGCTTCTTGGTTCCGTCACCCCAGCTTCACCGGACTGTCGCACTCCCTCGAAATAGTCCCGCCGCCAAGCTGAAGGGGTGAGCCCGACTCCCCCAC
>NZ_DATAGM010000077.1:0-26916 GCF_036263695.1 Phenylobacterium sp. | reverse complement strand
TCGACCGTCACGCCGGCCTGGAGCACCGCATCGTGCAGCACCGCGAAGAGCGCAGCACGGTGCACGCCCAATCCGACCGCGCCACCGCCCAGCGCCGCATAGCGGACGTCCAGCACCACCCGGTTCGACGGCGCCGCCCGGCCGAACAGCCGCCGCACCGGCGCCGCCAGGCTCGCCAGCGCCGGCGCCAGGCCGAGCGCCTCCAGGACCGCCAGCCCGGTCGGCTGGATCATCAGCCCCGACCCGATCGCCCGCGGCGCCTCAAACCGCTCGAGTATGACGACCTCGTGGCCCTGCCGGTGCAGCAGCAGCCCCGCGGCCATCCCGGCGGGCCCGCACCCCGCCACCGCAATCTTGAGTGGACCCCTCACACCTGCCGACTAGCAGGCGGCGGCGGGGTTGTAGAGGCTTGGCGGGGACCGAGCTCGCCTGCTCGGCGTTCCGGGCCCCGTCTTCGGCTGAGGCGGCCATACCGAACCTTCGATATCTGTTGCGTCCCGCACGATCCTCCCCTTAGGGTCGCGGCAAGAGCCGGTCACGGGCTCACATGGGGATACGCAGAAGGAGCCGAGTGTGGCGGACGAGGCGGCGAGCGGGCCGGCGGTCGAGAAGCTGAGCCTGAAGGTCAAGTTTCTCTACGGAGCCGGCGCCATCGAGTACGGGGCCCGCATCTTCGTGATGGGGCTGCTGCTGTTCTACTACAACCAGATCGTCGGGCTGCCGGCGGCGATGGTCAGCCTGGCTCTGTCGGTCTCGCTGCTGATCGACGCCTTCTGGGATCCGATGATCGGCCACGTGTCGGACAACCTGCGCACCCGTCTGGGGCGCCGGCACATGCTGATGTACCTCGCCATCGTCCCCTTCTTCGTCTTCTTCGTGCTGCTGTTCCGCCCGCCGGAGGCCCTGACCCACTGGCAGACCTTCGCCTGGCTGCTGACCTTCCTGCTGCTCACCCGCTTCTCGGTCAGCCTGTTCGAGGTGCCGGCCGCGGCGCTCGGGCCTGAGCTTGCGCCCGACTACCACGACCGCACGGTGATGATGGGCGTGCGCTACGCGCTCTTGATCGGCGGCGGCGCGGTGGCCACCAGCCTCGGCTACTTCTGGTTCTTCCGGCCGACGCCCCTGTACCCGCACGGCCAGCTCAACCCGGAGGCCTGGGGCCCGCTGACCCTCGCGGTCGGAGTGATGATGCTGGTGGCGATGTTGATCTGCACGGTCGGCACCCACCACCGCATCGCCCGTCTGCACCAGCCGCCCGTGCGGCGCGCCAGCCTGAAGCGCACGCTCGGCGACGTGGCCGCGACGTTGAAGAACTGGAACGTCGGCGTGGTCGTCGTCGCCGCGATGATCTCGGGGATGGCGGCGGGCGTCTATTCCGGCCTCGGCCTCTATCTGGCCACCTACTTCTGGGGCCTGCCGGCCCAGCAGGTGGGCGTGCTGGAGATGGCCCGCCTGGTCGGCGCCATCCTGGCGGCCTTCGTTGCGCCGCCGCTTTCGCGCCGGTTCGGCAAGAAGCGGACCTGCATGGGCCTGTTCTTCGCCGCGGTTACCTTGAACTCTGCGCCCTACGCCCTGGCCCTGGCCGGCTTCTTCCCGGAGAAGGGCTCGGCCGAGCTGCTGCCGCTGCTGATCGGCTTCCGCTTCTTCGGCGACACCCTGACGGCCGGCGGCTACGTGGTGGTGACCTCGATGATCGCCGACGTGACCGACGACGCCCTCGCCAAGACCGGCCGAAGGTCCGAGGGCCTGCTGATGAGCGCCGACAGCTTCCTGCAGCAGGTCACCACGGCCATGTCGGCCATGCTGCCGGGCCTGATCCTGGCGCTGGTGAACTTCCCGGACCGTCCCGCCCCCGGCGCCGTCACCGACCAAATGGCCCGCGAGTTGGTGATGATCTACCTGCCGGTCACCATCGCCATCTCCACCCTGTCGATCGCCACCTGGGGCTTCTTCCGGATCGACCAGAAGACCCACGAGCGCAACCTGAAGACCGCCCGCGAGGCGATGGCTCGGGTGGAAGCCGCCTCCGAGTCCGGCGAGCCGCCGGCGGTCGGCGCCCCGGTGACCAGCGGCCGGATCTAAGGCTTCGGCATCGCCGCGATCCACGCGCGGACGAGGGCCAGGCCTTCGTCGTGGACCAGGCTGCGGCTGAGCTCGGGCATCATCACGCCGGGCTCGGTGGAGGCCATGCGGTGGACCAGGATCGAGGCCTCGGGACGGCCGGGCGCGATGGCCACCTCCAGCCCGCCCGAGCCGCGTCCGGCCGCCACGGGCGCCTTGCCGACGCCCAGGGCGTAGGGCCGGGTCTCCTCGAGGTTGAGGTTGAGGCCGCTGTTGTCGGCGATGCCGGTCGGGCTGTGGCAGTGGCCGCAGTTGGCGTCGAGGTAGGCCCGCGCCCGCTGGTCCAGCGGCTCGGCCGGATCGTCCCACACCGGCGTCCGCGGCGCCTTCGCCGGCTCCGGCGCGCCCTCCAGCAGGCCGTAGCGGGCGAGGCGCTTCAGCTGGTTCTCGCGCCCATCGGGGTAGGCGAAGTCGGCGTTCAGGTTGCGCGCGCTGGGGCCGATGGGCGCGAGCGCCTCGTCGCGGGCGTGGCATTCCTTGCACTGGTTGGCGTTGGGCACGGCGTAGTCGATCCGCCGGGCTTGGCCCTTGGCGTCGGTGAACGCCACGTCGATCCGCGTGCCGGCTCGCTTCAGCACGGCCTCTGTCCCGGCCGCGTTCCAGACGTAGGCCAGCGCCACCCAGCCGGACGGCTTGCGGATCAGCAGCCGGGTCTCCAGCCGCCGCACCGCCTCGTTCGGGCGGCGCAGGTCGGCGGGGTAGGCGAAGGTCTTCACCAGGGTCGCGCCGACGGGAAAGTCCAGCGGCCCCTCGGACGTGTAGCGGACCCTGGTTCCCGCCGGCAGGTAGAGCCACCGCTGCTTTTCGGCGTAGTCGCTGAACAGCGGCGTGGCGGGCGCGAAGGGGACCAACTCGGCCGCCGGCCGGCCCGCCGCGTCGAACAGCCGATAGGCCCCGATGGTCGGCGCCGGCGCCTCCGCCAGCAGCGCCTCCTGCGCCACGCGCGCGGGCGCCGCGGCCGTCCCGCCCGCCAGGACCGCCGCGGCGGCGGCCAGGCCGGCGAGCGCGCGCCTCACGATACGAGCGCCGCCTGGACGCTGGGCAGCGCCACCGGCTTCGGTTCCTCGATGGCGCCGTGGTCCAGGGTCGGCGTCACCTTCGGATCAGCCTTCATCAGCGCGCCGGGCGCGGGCAGATTGAGGCTCAGCACCGGCCCGTCGAGGGCGCGCACTCGCGCCACCTGTGGCGCGCTCATGCCCTTGGGCGTGAAGTTGGTCACCCCGTCCCAGATCACCGGCGGCAGCGCCTCGCCGCCAATGGCTTTCAGCAGCACGTCGCCGCCCGGAAAGCCGGGGCTCCAGCCGTTGCGGCCGATCCTGTTGTTCCGCACCACCACGTCCCGCGGCAGGGGGTTGTAGGTCGCATCGTCGTAGGGCCGTGTGTAGCTCATCAGCAGCACCGCGGCCGAGCCGTTGCCGTCGATCTCGTTCCCGAAGATGTGCACGTTGCGGTTGGCCATGATCATCACGCCCGTGCCGGTGGGCACCGAAGCGACGATGTTGCCCTTGGGCGCGAAGTTCGGCGTGTCGTTCTGGACGATCCGGTTGCGGAACACCCGCACCGAGTGGCCGCCCATCACCGGCAGGCCGGGCAGGTCGAACACCAGGACGCCGCCGGCGTTGCGGGTCGCGACGTTGTCGTAGACGTCGGCGTTCATCGAGTTCTCGATCTCGATGCCGGCGACGTTGAACTCGGCCGTTGAATTGCGCACCACGATGTTCTTCGACTGGCCGACGTAGATGCCGGCGTCCGAGGCCCCGCGCACCGTCACCTTGTCGATCAGCACGTTGCTGGAGCTCACCGGATAGACGCCGTAGGCGCCGTTGCTCTCCTTCGGCCCGCCGGTCCACTCGACGCGCAGGTTCACGAAGCTGATCTGGTCCGAGCCCTTGGCCTTGATCCCGTCGCCGCGGCTGTCTTCGATGGCGAAGTCGCGCAGGACGACCTTGTCGGAGGTGACCAGCAGCCCCTCGCCGGCCCCCTTCTGGCTCTTGAACGACAGGATGGTCGCGCCGGGCCCAGCGCCGCGCACCGTCACGTCGTCAATGTCGAGCGACAGGCCGTCGACCAGCTCAAACCGGCCGGCCCCGAGTTCGACCGCATCGCCCGGCTTGGCGTCGAGCAGCGCCGTCTGCAGCCGCTCCTGGGCGTCCGGCCCGGGCGCCACCTTCAGCGTCCCGGCCAGCGCGTTGGTCGCCAGCAGGCCCGTCGCGAGCCCGATGAGAAGGCTCTTCATCCTGTTTCCTCCGCCCCGGCCACTGACGGGCCGAACATTCAGAGGAGGGTGGCGCGCTTCCGCAGCGTCGCGCAACATGAACATCGGTAATGAAGGAGGCGGCGGTGATTGAAGGGAGCTGCCACTGCGGCGCTGTGCGGATCGAGGTGGATGAGGCCCCGACCGCGGTCACCGACTGCAACTGCTCGATCTGCCGCCGGCTCGGCGGGCTGTGGTTCTACCCCCATCCGCTGCAGGTGCGGATCGAGGGGGAGGGGGCCACGGTTCCCTACGTCCAGGGCGACCGCACGCTGGCGCTGCATCATTGCGAGGCCTGCGGCTGCACCACCCACTGGCGCAGCCTCGAGCCCGGCGGCGGCGAGCGCATGGGGGTCAACGCCCGGATGTTTAACCCGCAGGTCGTCGCCGCCGTCAAGGTGCGCCGCCTGGACGGCGCCGACACCTGGACCTACCTCGACGAGTAGCGTCGCCGCAGGAACCCTGGCCCACCCTTCGTGTTCGCTTCGGCGATGGGGGGCCGCGCCGCGTGACCAAGACATCTTCGAAACGATCGAAGCCGGCGGATGCGGCCGAGCCGCCGCTCGTGCCCGGAGCCCTCTCCGCGCCCTCGCGCAACACCAGCCGGCAGCCGCCGCCGAGCGCGGTCGCGGCCGCGCTCGTGGAGCCCGCCCGCGGGGCCGGCCCCTCCGGCCTCGTCTACGTGGCCTCCAGCGAGCGGCGGGCCGACGAGATCGGCCGTGCGCTGCGCCAGTTCGCGCCCGACGTAGAGGTGCTGATGCTCTCGCCGTGGGATTGCCTGCCCTTCGACCGGGCCTCGCCGTCGCGGGAGGTGATGGGCCGAAGGTGCGCGGTGCTGCGGTGTCTGGGCAGGCCCGCCGAGCGGCCTCGGGTGCTGGTCGCCGCCGTTGAGGCGCTGCTGCAGCGGGTTCCGCCGCCCAACGCCCTGGAGCCCGGCTGGCTGGAAATCCGCAAGGGCGATAGGCTGACCCGCGAGGGCTTGGAGGCCTTCGCCCAGACCGCCGGCTACCTCGCCGACGATCGGATCGACGAGCCCGGAGAGATCGCCCTGCTGGGGGAAGTGGTCGACATCTTCCCGGCCGCCGCCGAGGCGCCGCTGCGCCTTCGACTTTCCCAGGGCGGCGAAGTCCTCGACATCCGCGCCTACGATCCCCTCTCGCAGCGGACGGAAGACGAGGATCTGGAGTCGGCCTTGATCGGCCCCGCCTCCGAGCTCGTCATCGCCAAGGACGGCGAGCCGGTGGAGCGGACGGGGGGCTTGGAGCACCGCCTGGCGGACCACTATCCCAAGCTCGTAAGCGTCCTCAGCCTGCTGCCGAAGGCGCGCCTCGCCGCCGATCCCTCGGCGCCGTCCCGGACGGCGGGCCTCTGCGAACAGCTGGAAGACGCGCGCGAGGCGCGGCGCCTGTTTGGCGAGGAGGAGCTGCCGGCAGCCGGCCTCTATCTCGATCCCAAGGCCTTCGAGGCCGAGGCGGCCCGCCGCGATCGGCTCGATCTCGAGCTCGACGCGGTCGCGCCGATCCCGATCTTCGCCCTGGAGCGCAACCCGGGCCGCGCCTTCGCCGACTACGTCCAGGCCCGCCTCGAAGCCGGCGAGCGGGTCCTGCTGACCGGGCTGCCGCACGAGCTGCGCTCCCTCGCCAGGGCGGCCAAGCGCGGCCTCGACCGGGCGCCGGACGCGTCTACCGACTGGGCGGGGCTTCGCGCGGCGCAGGCGGGCGCGCTGCTGATGGCGCCGTTCGACCTCGACGCCGGCTTCACCGATCCGCAGGCCAAGCTGACGGTGATCGCGGCGCCCGACGTGCTCGGCGGCCGGGTCGCCAAGCGGACCGGCGCCGCCGGCCTACTGCCCGAGCCGGAGCTGCGGGTGGGAGACGTGGTCATCCACGAAGATCACGGTCTGGGCGTGCTGCGGGCGATCGGTCCGGTAGCGGTGGAGGGGGCGCTCCGGGACGCCGTGCGGATCGAGTATCACGGCGGGGCGATGCTGCTCGCGCCTGTGGAGGAGTTCGGCCGCATCTGGCGCTACGGCGCCGAGGAGAGCGCCGTCAGCCTCGACCGCCTGCACACCGACGCCTGGGCCAGGCGCCGCGTGGAGATCAGCGCCGAGATCGACCGCACGGCGGTGGAGCTGGTCGCCCTGGCCCGCGCGCGCGCCGAACAGACCGCCCCGAAGCTCGTCCCGCCCCCGGGCCCCTACGCCCGCTTGGCGGCCCGCTTTCCCTATCCTGAGACACCTGACCAGTCCGCCGCCATCGAGGCGGTGCTGGAGGACCTCGCCTCCGGCCGGCCGATGAACCGGCTGGTCTGCGGCGACGTGGGTTTTGGCAAGACCGAGGTCGCGATCCGGGCCGCCGCCGCGGCGGCGCTGTGCGGCAAGCAGGTCGCTGTCGCCGCCCCGACCACGGTGCTTGCCCGCCAGCACTTCGAGACCTTCCGCCGCCGTTTCGCCGGGCTGGGCGTGGAGGTCCGCCAGCTCTCGCGCCTGGTCGACACCGCCGAGGCGCGGGAGGTGAAGCAGGGCCTGGCGGAGGGCTCCGTGCGCATCGTCATCGGAACCCACGCCCTTGTCTCAAAGGACGTCGCCTTCGCCGAGCTCGGCCTGGTCATCATCGACGAGGAGCAGCGGTTCGGCGCCAAGATGAAGGCGCAGCTGCGCGAGCTCGCGCCCGACCTGCACGTGCTGACGATGACCGCCACGCCGATCCCGCGCACACTGCAGGCGGCCATGGTCGGGGTGGAGGACGTCAGCGTCATCGCCACGCCGCCAGCCCGCCGCCGGCCGATCCGCACCTTCCTCTCGCCGTTCGACCCCGCCACTGTCCGCACCGCCCTGATGCGCGAGAAGCGGCGCCGCGGGCAGAGCTTCCTCGTCGTGCCCAGGATCGAGGACATCGAGCCGTTGCGCGCCCAACTCGCGCAGATCGCGCCGGAGCTGACCGTCCGCGTCGCCCATGGCGAGCTGCCGGCCGAGGAGGTGGACGAAGTGATGGTCGGCTTCGCCGAGGGTGAGGGCGACGTGCTGCTGGCCACCAACATCATCGAAAGCGGCCTCGATGTGCCTCGGGCCAACACCATGCTGGTCCACCGGGCCGACATGTTCGGCCTCGCCCAACTGCATCAGCTGCGGGGCCGAGTCGGCCGCGGCCGCACGCAGGGGGTGGCCTATCTGCTCACCGAGGCGAACACCGAGATGCCGGAGTCGACACGGGCGCGGCTCTCCACACTGGTGGCCTTCGACCGGCTGGGCTCGGGCCTGGCGATCAGCGCGCGGGATCTCGACATCCGCGGCGGCGGCGACATCGTCGGCGAGGCCCAGACCGGCCACGTCAAGCTGATCGGCACCGAGCTCTACCAGCGCCTGCTGGCCCGCGCGGTCCGGGTCGCCAAGGGCGAGGAGCAGGGCGCCGAATGGACGCCCGAGTTGAACCTTGGCCTCTCCGGCGCCATCCCGGAGGCCTACGTCCCCGACCCCACCACCCGCCTCAACCTCTACGGCCGCCTCGCCCGCTTCACCGAGGCGGCTGAGGTCGAAGCCTTCCGCGAGGAGATCGAAGACCGCTTCGGTGCCCCGCCGGAGGAGGTCGGCATGCTCGTCGACCAGGCCGAGCTGCGCGTCCTCGCCCGCGCCGCCGGCGTCACCCGCATCGACGCCGGCCCGAAGGCCATCGCGCTGACCTTCCGCGACGGACGCTTCGGCGAGTCCGCCGCCTCCGCTCCCGACCTCGCCTGGCGCGACGGCCGCCTAGTCCTCGCCCGGCCCACCGAGGCGGCGCCCGAGCGCGTGGAGCAGACCCGCAAGCTGCTGCTGGACCTCACCCGACCCAAGCGCCGGGCGGCCTGAGCCATCCCGTCAACCCTGCCGCAGCGAAGCGGAGAGCCGGGATCCGAGGCCGAACCGTAGCGCTGGGTCCCGGATCGGCCTTGCGGCCGTGCGGGATGACGTGAGGGGGCTACCCCCAGCGCCCCAACATTCGCCGCAGCCAGCCGGGCATGTCGAGGTCCTCTTCCGGCGGGGCGGGCGGGGCCGGGGGCGGGTCGGCGCGGCGCGCGCCGTTGCCGACGAAGTCGCGCCAGATCTCGGCCGGCAGGCCGCCGCCGGTGACGCCCTTCATCGGCGACTGGTCGTCGTTGCCGACCCAGACGCCGACCACCAGGTCCTCGTTGAAGCCGACGAAGATCGCGTCGCGGTGGTCCTGGGTGGTGCCGGTCTTGCCGTAGACGGGACCGGGCAGGCGGGCGGCGCGGCCGGTGCCGTGCTCGACGGCCTCGTAAAGCAGCTCGGTCATCTGCTCCTGCACCCGGCCAGGGATGGGGCGGCCGCCCGGCACCTCGACGCCCTGCAGGCCATACGGGCGCACCGTCTCGCCGCCGGCGATGGCGGCGTAGGCGCCGGTGAGCTCCAGCAGGGTCATCTCCGAGGAGCCGAGCGCCAGGGTGGGATCGTCGGTGAGCGGGCTGGTGACGCCCAAGTCGCGGGCCGCCTTGATCACGTTGCGCCGGCCGGCGGTCTCCTGCACCCGCACGGCCGCCAGATTGCTCGACTTGGCGAAGGCCTCCTGCAGGGTGAGATAGCCGCCCGAGCCGCCGTCGAAGTTCTTCGGCGACCAGTCGCCCAGCGTCAGGGGCTCGTTGCTGACGACCATGTCCGGGCGCGCGCCGTCGCGGATCGCGGCCATGTAGACGAACAGCTTGAAGGCCGAGCCGGGCTGGCGGCGGGCCTGGACGGCGCGGTTGAATTGGCTGGCGCGATAGCTGCGGCCGCCGACCATGGCGACCACCGAGCCGTCCTTGCGCATCGCCACCAGGGCGGCCTGGTTGACGTTGCGCCGCTTGCCCTGGGCCGCCAGGGCGCGGGCGACCACCCGCTCAGCCCGCGCCTGCAGCCGCGAGTTCAGCGTGGTGGTGACCCGCACTTCGCCGTAGGCGGCCGGGAAGGCGTCCTTCACCTGCGGCGAGACCCAGTCGGCGAAGTAGCCGCCGACAGGCAGGTTGGCGCGGTTGAGCTTCACCTTCGCCTTGCAGCAGGCCTTGGCCTGCTCAGGCGTGATCATCTCGGTCTCGACCATGGCGTCGACGACCAGCCGGGCCCGCGCGCCCGCGCCCTTCGGATTGTCCCCGGGGTTCAGCCTGGAGGGCGCCTTGACGGTCGCGGCCAGCAGGGCGGCCTCGGCCAGGGTGAGGGCCTCCGGCGGCTTGTCGAAATAGTGCCGGGCGGCGGCCCTAAGGCCATAGACCCCGTCGCCGAAATAGACGCCTGACAGGTAGCGTTCGAGGATCTCGTTCTTGGAGAGCCGCAGCTCCAGCCAGAGCGCGATGAAGGCCTCCTGGACCTTGCGCTTGAAGCTGCGGTCGGCGGTCAGGAAGGTGGTTTTGGCGAGCTGCTGGGTGATGGTGCTGCCGCCCTGGCGCACCCCGCCGGCCCGCATGTTCTCCCGCGCCGCCCGGGCGATCCCGCGGGGGTCGATGCCCCAGTGACGGTAGAAGCGTCGGTCCTCGATGGCGATGAAGGCGTTCGGCACGTGGGCGGGTAGCGCCTCCACGTCGACCGGCGCTTCCTTGTAGGCCCCGCGCCTTGCGAACGGCTTGCCGTCGGCGCTGACCAGGATCACCGCCGGGCTGGGCAGCGGCTCCAGCGCCCGCTCCAGCGGCAGGCTCCAGGACAGCCAAAGGAAACCGGCGCCGATAAGCGCGGCAAGGCCCAGCAGGATCCACGCCCATCGGCGTCGCCGCCGCGGAGGCGGTTCTAGGGGAGGTTCGGCGAACCCGGCTTCCGGCGGGTCCTCGAGCTCCCAAGAGCGTCTGAGCGGCAGCTGATTCATTGTGGCTCGGACGGTGGGGATGCGCGCGGCGTCTTGGAATAACCATGCGACCATCGGCCCAGCTTCCGAGCATTAATTTTCGGCAATAGAGGCGGCCCTCTTCCAAGCCGCGACAGGCTTGGCTGTTGGACGTTTTGCGCAGCACGCTCTACGAGGGGAGCCTTCGAGAAGGAGCCGCCATTGGGCGCAGCCGCCGCCGTCTTCGTGCTCGCCGCCGCCTTCGCCACGGCGCTGCTGTCGGGCGTGTTCGGCATGGCCGGCGGGCTGGTGCTGATGGGCGCTCTGGCGCTGGTGCTGCCGGTTTCGGCGGCCTTCGTGACTCATGGCCTGCTGCAGATGGTGGCCAACGGCTGGCGGGCGGTGCTGCACCGCAAGCATGTGCGCTGGGACATCGTCGGCTGGTACGGCCTGGCCTCGCTCGTCGCCGGCGCGGCGGCGGCGGCCATCGCGCTCGCCCCGTCCAAGCCGCTGCTGTTCCTGCTGCTGGGCTTGGTGTCGGGCCTGGTCTGGCTGCCCGAGCGCCTGCTGAAGCTGGACGCCGCCAAGCCCGCCCACGCCCTGGCTTCGGGCCTGGTGGTGACGGGCCTGAACCTCACCGCCGGCGTGGCGGGACCCCTGCTCGACATCTTCTTCGTGCGCACTAACCTCACTCGGCACGCCATCGTCGCCACCAAGGCCGCGACCCAGGTGTTCAGCCACCTGGCCAAGATCATCGTCTACGGCGCGCCGCTGATCGCCAGCCGCACGGAGGACATGCCGCCGGTCTGGCTGTTCGCCCTGGCCGTGCCGCTCTCAATGGCCGGCACCGCAGTCGGCGGGCGAATCCTCGATGCGATGACCGACGTTAATTTCAAGCGCTGGACCCGCTGGATCGTCACCGGCGTGGGGGTGCTCTACCTGGTTCAGGCCGCGCAGCTCTTCATGGCCGCCCGTTGAGCCCCGCCACCGTCGCAATGGTGCTGGCCGCGGTGGTCGCCACGGCGGCCATTTCGGGCCTGTTCGGGATGGCCGGCGGCTCGCTGCTGATGGGCCTCCTAATGCTCACCGTGCCGGTGGCCAGCGCCATGGTGCTGCACGGGGCGGCGCAGCTGGCCTCCAACGGCGCCCGGGCGGCGATCCACTTCCGCCACATCCGCTGGCCGGTGGTCGGTGTGTTCGCCATCGGCGCGGTGCTGGCCATGGGGCTGATGAGCTTCGTCAGCTTCACCCCGTCCAAGGCGCTGGTGTTCCTGGCGATGGGCCTGCTGCCGATCCTGGTCTGGATTCCCGAGCGCTGGTCGCCCTTCGACGCCGCCAAGCCGGCGCACGCCTTCATCGCCGGCATGTCCACGACGGCCCTGGCCCTGACCTCCGGCGTGTCAGGGCCGCTGACCGAGCTCTTCCTGGTGCGGAGCGCCATGCCGGCCCGGCAGGTGATCGCCACCAAAGCCTCGCTGCAGGTCTTCGGCCATGTGGCCAAGATCCTGTTCTATGGCGGCGCGCTGCTGGAACGGGCGGGGGAGGGCGCCGTTCCGCCCTGGCTGCTCGTCGCGGTGGCGCTGGGCGCGCTGGCCGGTGCGGCGCTCGGCGGCAGGCTGCTGGACCACGTCAGCGAAGAGAACTTCCGGCGCTGGCGGCGGTGGATCTTCACCGCCATCGGCGGGACGTTCCTGGCCCAGGCGCTGCAGCTCTATCTGGCCGGCGGCGGATGAAAAAAAGGGCCGCGGCGAACCGCGGCCCAAGTCATTAGGGAGGAAACGCCCCGAAGGGCACGCTTCAAATAGGCCCCCCGCCCCCGGAAGCAACCCTCTGCAGCAAAAAATTTTACACCGAAAATGAGCGTTGTTCAGATGCCACACCGCCTACTTGGCGGGCGGCTTGGCGGCCTGCACTTCGATTTCGGAGAGCATGCCCGGCGCCGCAAGGGCGGCCACCTGCACAGTGATCCGGGCGGGCTTGTTCGGCTGGTCCGCCGTCCCGAAGAACTGATTGTAGGCTTCCATCATCCCCGCGAAGTCCATCTTACCGCCCTTGGCCGGGTCGCCCACCAGGGAGACGCGCATCATCACCACGTCCCCGAAGCCGTAGCCCTGGGCCTTCAGGATGGCCTCGATGCGCTTCAGAACGCCGAGCGTCTGGGTCTTGGTGTCCCCGAACCCCGGCGCCCCTGGCGCGCCGGCCGGCAGTTGCGGCGGCGTGATGCCGGACACGTAGAGCATCTCCGATCCGGCCGGGACCTTGACGGCCTGGGAGATCGGCGAGTTCGGGGGGCCGATGTGCTGGTTCTGGGCCTGGGCGGCGCCCGCCGTGGCGAGCGCCAGGGCCAGGGCGGTCGAAAGGATGATGCGCATGGTCTGTCCTTCTCTTTGATCAGGCGGCGGCGCGCTGCCGGACACGGTCGGCGATCAGGCCGACCACCCGGTGGGCGGACAGCACCGCCCCCTCCTGCCACGCCGGCATTTGGCTGAGATTGTCCCCGGCGAAATAGACCCGGCCCTGCGGCGTGTTGAGCAGCCGATGAGCGGGCGCTTCGATATGGCCCTCCGGGGCGCTCCACCAGGCGTATCCGCCCAGGCTGAAGGGGATCTTGCTCCAGTTGATCACCGCCGGCCTCGACAGCTCCGTCTCGTGGCCCGGGTGCAGGCGGGCGACGACGCCCTTGGCGATTTCGATCTGTTCGGTGATCGGGCGCTGCGCAAACCGCGTGGCGGGGGGACCGGCCGCGTAGCAGGCCAGCAGCAGGCCCCTTGCGCTGTGCAGGTCGTTGGACGGGTACCAGACCAGGCTCGTCTCGCCCCCGACGAACGAGATGCCGCCGTAGATCTGCTGGCGTTCCCAGAACCTGGGGGCCTCGAAGCCGATCTTGTTGGTGCTGACGGCGATCGGCGTGGCCAGGGCCTTGCGCACCGCCGGGTCGAAGTCGGCGTCGATCTTGGCGAGGATATTCAGCGGCAAGGTGGCGATGGCGAAGTCGGCCTTCACGGCCCTCTCCACTCCGCTGGCCCGATCGCGGTAGACGACGGTGACCTCCTTCGGGCCCTGGCGGATATTCACCACCTCGGCGCCGCGGACGATCGGGCTTCGGATCGCCCGTTCGAAGGCGGCGGGGATCCGGTCCATGCCGCCGACCGGCTGGAACATGGTGGCCTGCATGTCGAAGGCTTCTTCGAACAGCGTCGCCTGGAGTTGGTCGTTGGCCAGCAGCTCCTTCAGCGGGACCGGCGGGCGGCCTTGCGCCATCTGGTCCGCCGCCCCGGCATGTCTCGCCAGGCCGGAACGTTCGGTGCCCTTGAACGCGTGCTGCGCATCGAGGTCGCCATAGGTCCGGAGGAAGGGGAGCAGCTTCTCCTTCTCCTCGGCGCTCAGGTCCTGGTCCAGCGCGCCCCGCTTCAGCGCCTTGGCCAGCAGCTCGGAGATCCATCCGCGGGTGTCGTTGACGCCCTGGCGCATCTGGATGGGCGCGCCGCCCTTCGAACTGGCGAGCAGCGCTGAGCGTGTGGTGTTGATCTCGACCTCGAGCGGCACGCCGAGGCGGCGGCAGTACTCCAGGAGGTGCTCATGGTGGCTGGGAATGCGGGCCGGGCCGGCGTTCATGTAGACGCCGTCCGAGAAGTTCACAGTCTGGTCGGCCTCGCCGACCATCTCGATCCTGGAGCCGCCGCGCAGCGTCCAGTTGCGGCCGCCCAGCCTCTCGCGGGCCTCCAGCAGCGTGACCGAGAAGCCGGCGCGTTCCAGTTCGTAGGCGGCGGTCAGGCCGGCGATCCCGCCGCCGAGCACGAGCACCTTCCTGCCGGCGCCCAGGCTCGCGGGCAGTTGGGGCATCGCCAGCGCGGGCGGCGCGGCCAACAGGCCCATGGTCACCATGGCCGAGTAGGTCGCGCCATAGCCGCCGACGGCCCCAAGGCGATGCAGGAATCCGCGCCGGCTCAGCCCCATCGCGCCCTCCCAAAGCGTCCGAACAGCTGGGTACCTTCAAGCGGTGCGTTGAGGCTGACAAGCCAGCGAATGTGAAAACGCCCTCCCTGCGGAGCAGAGAGGGCGTTCACGAAGGTCTGGCTCGCGCCTACGCCGGCTGCGGCTGGGGCGTGGCGACCGGCTGGATGGTGACCGTGCGCTCGTCGGTGGGGAAGAACACCTTGTCGGCGTTCTTGGCCACTTCCTCGGCGGTGTAGGGCCGGCCCGGCTCGAAGCCGGCGGTCTGCACCATCTTGATCTCCCGCACGCCCCGCGAGGAGACGCCAAGGATCTTGCCCGAATGGTCCTTGGCGAGGTCCGAGACCATGTACAGCACGCCGGGGGCGACGTTCTCGGGCAGCGACATGGGATCGGGTTCGCGGTCCTTACGGCCGGGCAGGTCCGAGGTCATGCGGGTGTAGGCGCCGGGCGCCAGGCCCATGACCCGGATGTTATACTTGCGGCCCTCGATCGACATCACCCGGACCATTCCATAGATGCCGGCCTTCGCCGCCCCGTAGTTGGTCTGGCCGAAGTTGCCGTAGAGCCCGGAGGTGGACGAGGTGAACACCATCGTGCCGCCGCCGTTGTCCTTCATCCACTTCCAGACCGGCATGGCGCAGCAGTAGGTGCCCTTCAGGTGCACCTTGACCACGGAATCCCAGTCCTGCTCGGAGGTGTTGGCGAAGGTCTTGTCGCGCAGGATGCCGGCGTTGCAGACCAGGATGTCGACGCGGCCGAAGTTCTCCAGCGCCGCGTTGCAGATGTTCTCGCCGCCCTGCATCGTGGAGACGTCGTCGCCGTTGGCCACCGCACGGCCGCCGGCTGCGATGATCTCGTCCACGACCTTCTGGGCCGCCGAGCGGTCCGCGCCGGTGCCGTCGCGGGCCCCGCCCAGGTCGTTCACGACGACCGCGGCGCCTTCCTTTGCGAACAGCTTGGCGTAGGCCTCGCCCAGACCGCCGCCGGCCCCGGTGACGATCGCAACCTTACCATCGAGCAAACCCATCGCGTCCTCCTTATGGTTTTAAGTGTCCCCCATCATCCGGCGTCATTTTTCGGGTGGCAAGGCTCCGTTTGGCGGCCCGACCCGGCGCAATCGCCAGTCCTCGCTCTTCAATTCGCCCTTCACCTGCCCCTCGATGCGGGCGCACAGGTCGGCGCCGCACGGGCGGTAGATGACCCGCTGCGGAAAGTCGTGGGCCAGGTTCTCGAACACCGCCCCTTCGCCGCCGGGCCTCAGCACGAACGGGGTCGGATCCTGGCCGTCCACATAGGCGGTGAAGGTGATCCCGGCGGGCTCGGCGGTGATGGTCATGAACTCGGTGAAGGCCGGCTTGCCCGCCCGCACCGTCTGGCCGACGCCGGTCATCGCCCGGCCGTTCGAGGTCGTCCACGTCTCCCGCACGATCGCTCCGCCCGGCTTTTCGGCGATCCAGGTCCCGCTCATCCACTCGAAGGCGGCGACGTCGGCGTCGCTGGCGCAGAGCGCGGCGGCGGCGATGGCGGCGATGATCATCGCGCGCTTCTCTTGCTCCGCCGCGCGCGGAAGAACCCCCGCAGCAGCTCGGCGCTCTCGCCGGCCCGCACGCCGCCGGTCACCTCCGGGCGCCAATGGCAGGTGGGCTGGTCGAAGAAGCGGGGGCCGTGGAGGATGGCGCCGCCCTTGGGGTCCTCGGCGCCGAAAACCAGCCGTCCGATGCGGGCGTGGCTGATGGCGCCGGCGCACATGGCGCAGGGTTCGAGCGTCACGACGAGGGTAAGGCCGGTCAGCCGGTAGTTGCCGAGCCGGGCGGCGGCGGCGCGCAGGGCCAGGATTTCGGCGTGGGCGGTGGGGTCGGAAAGGCCGATCGGCCCGTTTGCGGCCACGGCGATCGTCTCGCCGGTCGCCGGATCGACCACGACGGCGCCCACGGGGGTCTCCCCGCGCGCGGCGGCGTCTTGCGCGGCTTCGAGCGCGATGCGCATTGTCCGGTCGTCATGGTCCACGATCCGCAACACAACGACGCCGCCCCTCAAGGTCAAGGGGCGGGCGAGCGCGTCGCCAAGGCCCTGGCGCGCGCCGGCGTCGCCTCGCGGCGCGATGTGGAGCGGCTGATCGAAGCCGGGCGAGTGGCGCTGAACGGGAGGGTGCTGACCACGCCGGCGGTGAAGGTCGAGCCAGGCGACATCCTCACCGTCGATGGCGAGGTGGTGAACGAGCCCGAGCCCGCACGCCTGTTCCGGTACCACAAGCCGGTCGGCCTGGTGACCAGCCACAAGGACCCGCAGGGCCGCCCGACCGTGTTCGCCGCCCTGCCGCCAGGCCTCCCGCGGTTGATCTCGGTCGGCCGGCTGGACCTCAATTCCGAAGGCCTGCTGCTGCTGACCAACGACGGGGGCCTGGCGCGCGCACTGGAGCTGCCGGAGACCGCCATCCTGCGCCGCTACCGGGCCCGGGCCCACGGGCGGATCACCCAGGAGAAGCTCGACACGCTCAAGAACGGCATCACCGTCGAGGGCGTCCGCTATGGCCCCATCGAGGCGCGACTGGACAAGGCCAAGGAAGGTCCTCAGGGCGCTAACGTCTGGATCAGCGTCGCCCTGACCGAAGGCAAGAACCGCGAGGTCCGGCGGGTGCTCGAGGCGCTCGGCCTGAAGGTGAACCGGCTGATCCGGCTGGCCTATGGCCCGTTCGCGCTGGGAACGCTCGGCGTCGGCGAACTCGAGGAGGTGGGCCCGCGGGTGATCCGCGAGCAACTGGCCGCCCACATCGACCCTGACAACCTGCCCAAGGGCGACCGCCCGCAATGGACGCCGCCCAAGCGGGCGGCCGGGGCGCGCCGCGCGCCCAAGGCGCCCGGCGCCGCCGCTGCGGAGGCGGCCGCCGCCGCCGAGCCGCCGAAGAAGAAGACCTACAAGGCCGGCTGGGCCAAGCCGAAGATCAAGCCGGGGCCCTCGCGCCCGGTGAAGCCCAAGCCCAAGCAGATCGACGGCCCGCGTGGCAAGACCGCCGGTCCGGGCGGCGCCGCTCGGCGCAACGGCCCGTCCCGTCCTCCGGCGCCCAGGGCTGGCGGCGGTCCGAAGCGGCGCGGCTGAGCTAGCGGGCGCGGAAGCGGCGCTCGCAGGCCCGGACGTGGACGAGGTAGGCGGTGAGCCCGGCGGCGAAGGAGAGGATCGCCAGCGAGAGCGCCAGGGTCGCCACCGCCCCAGGCTCCGGGATCGCCTCGGCCCCGAGCGCGGCGGCCGCAAAGCAGGCCAACGCCAGCCATAAAAACGGCGCGGCCCCCAGGCGCAGGCCGTCGCTCAGGATCTCGGCCCAGGAACTGCGGTTGCGGGCGACGCCACCCTCGTGGTGGATCTCAGCGTCGTCCTTGGCGGAGGCCAGCATGGCGGTCACGCCCGTCATGGCGGTGACGGTGAACCAGAGCGCCACGCCCGCCAGCACGAACCACCGGAACGGCCAGTCGCCGTGGCCTACGAGGGCGTAGGCCAGCAAGGCGGCGGCGGGCAACGGAGCGCGGACATCCCAGGAGTTCATCGTCACTACAAGCGCTTGGAGGCGGCGGAGGGTTGCTGGCGAAGCGGCGCCGCGCATGCTCATCTGCGGCCATGTCCTACGATCTGACTCGCCGCGGCCTGGCCGCCCTCCCCCTCGTGCTGATGGGCCTGCGCCCCGCCGTCGCCCACGCCGCCAGCCCCGCCGACGCCCACTTCGCCGATCTGGCGAAACGCTTTCTGGACCGGCTGCTGCTCGCCTCGCCGATACGCGCCACGACGCTCGGCGATCACCGCAACGACCATCGCCTCGACGACGTCTCCGCCGCCGCCCGGGCGCGGGAGCTAGCCGCCAGCAAGACGCTGCTCAAGGAGGCTCAGGCGCTGCCGGTGCGCGAACTGAGCCCCGAGAACCAGGTCGACTTGGCGATTATGAAAAACAACCTCGCCTTTGGGAACTGGTCTACCGAGGTGCTGCAGGACTGGGCCTGGGACCCGCAGATCTACAACGACCTGGCCGGCTCGGCCCTGTATGGCCTGATGGCCCGCGAGTTCGCCCCCGCGCCCGTGCGGCTGCGGGCGGCGATCGCCCGGATGGAGGCGCTGCCCGCCTTCCTCGCCCAGGCGCGGGCGGAGCTGCAGCCGGCCCGCGTGCCGCCCACCCATGCCCAGACGGTGGCCCGCCAGAACGCCGGCCTGATGTCCATCGTCGACGACATGATCCTGCCCAAGTCCGGCGAGCTGCCGGGGGCCGAGCAGGCCCGCCTGCGGGCCGCCGCCGACAAGCTGCGCGCGGCCTCCGCCGAGCACCAGGCCTGGCTCGACAAGACCCTGGTCCCGCAGGCCAATGGCGACTTCAGCCTGGGGGCCAAGCTTTACGACGAGAAGCTGGCGTTCGCCCTGATGACGCCGCTGGACCGGGCCGAGATCCGCCGCCGGGCCGACGCAGCCCTGAAGGCCACCCGCGCCCGCATGCACGAGGTCTCAAAGACCGTGCTGACGGCGCGCGGCAAGCCCGTGCCTGACGGCGAGCAGGTGGCCATCGAGGCGGCGCTGGAGCTGGTCTATGCCGACCGCGCGCCGCGCGACAAGCTGGTGGAGGCCAGCCGCACGGCCCTCGACCAGGCCACCCGCTTCACCCGCGAGAAGGGCCTCGTCACCCTGCCGGACGCGCCGGTGCAGGTGATCCTGATGCCGGAGTTCCAGCGCGGCTTCGCCGTCGCCTACTGCGACCCGCCCGGCCCGCTCGACAAGCAGCTGGACACCTTCTACGCGGTCTCGCCGATCCCCGACGAGTGGACGAACGAGCAGGCCCAGAGCTTCCTGCGCGAATACAACATCTTCGGCATTCACGACGTGGCCATCCACGAGGGCGTGCCCGGCCACTACACCCAGCTCTGGCACGGCAACAAGCACCCCAGCGTGCTGCGCGCCGTCCTCTGGTCGGGGCCGTTCGTGGAGGGCTGGGCGGTCTACGCCGAGGAGATGATGGCCGACGCCGGCTATTTGGACGGCGACCCGCTGTTCCGCCTGCAGCAGCTGAAGATGCGGGTCAGGACCATCACCAACGCCATCCTCGACCAGATGGTCCACGTGGAGGGCGCCAGCGAAGCCGAGGTCATGAAGTTCCTCACCGTCACCGCCTTCCAGCAGGAGCGCGAGGCGGCCGGGAAGTGGGTGCGCGCCCAGCTCTCATCGGCCCAACTGCCGACCTATTTCGTCGGCGCGTCCGAGCACGACGAGCTGCGGGCCGAGGCCAAGCGGCGCGAGGGCGCGGGGTTCAACCTCAAGCGCTTCAACGACAAGGTGCTGTCGTTCGGCGCCCCGCCGGTCCGCTACGCCCGGGCCTTGATGTTCGCCGAGCCGATCGTCTAAGCGCAGCCCCGTGCGCATCGTCTCGGGGGAGTTTCGCGGAAAGACGCTCGCCGCGCCGGCGGGGCAGGCCACGCGGCCGACCTCCGACCGCGCCCGCCAGGCCATCTTCAACATCCTCGAGCACGCCCCCTGGTCGGACGGGGTGAGGGACAAGCGGGTCATCGACCTGTTCGCCGGCTCCGGCGCGCTCGGCTTCGAGGCGGTCTCCCGCGGCGCGGCCTTCTGCCTGTTCGTAGAGACCGACGAAGCGGCTCGCGGAGCGATCCGCGAGAATGTCGAGGCCATGGGCCTCTTCGGCCGCACCCGCGTCCACCGGCGGAACGCCACCCAGCTTGGCGTGCGGCCCGGCGCCGACGGCCCCGCCTTCGATATCGCCTTCCTGGATCCGCCCTACGCCAAGGGCCTGGGTGAAACGGCGCTGCAGCGACTGGCCGAGGGCGGCTGGCTGGCGCCCGGCGCCCTCGTCGTCTTCGAGCGCGGCGCCGGCGAGGCGGACTTCGAGATCGCCGCCTACGAGAAGCTGGACGCGCGCGACTACGGCGCCGCGCGCGTCCATTTCCTCAGCTACTCACCACCCGCGGCTTGAGACGCGGTTGTCGAGCTGGCTGCGGAGATTGACCAGCCCGTCCCGGGTGATCCGGTAAGGCCCGCCGTTCCGGCTGGCGATCAGCCGCTTCTTCTTCAGGCTCCTGAAGACCGCCACGTCGCAGTCGGTGAGGGTCCAGCCCTCCCGGGTGATGCACTCGGCGGCGACGATGTCGCCTCTTTCGTTGCGTTCGAGATGAATGGCGCCGCCCTGGGCGAGCGCGTGCAGCGTCCGTTGCTGCGGTTTGGAGATGTTCAAGGAAGAGTCCGTGTTCAGGCGCAAAACGACCGCGCCCCCACGCGGGGCGCGGGGCGGTACGGGCCTGATCAGCCGATCGGAAGGTGAGGCCGGTCGGCTCTAGGCCCGGCGCTCGCGCACAGTCTCTTGCATCAACTCCCCTGGTAGAGCGTCACTATCGCCGACCCGGTCGCGCTTCGTCCAGCCGCGCGCTCACTTCATCAGACCGGCGCTCTTCAGCGCCCGGGAGATCACCGCTGCGACATCCGGCGACACCCGACCCTCCACCGACGTCATCACCTGCGCCCCGAGCGAGGCGACGGACGCGTCGGCGGGGATTTCCGGCCCTAGGACCTCGCCCTCCAGCACGCGGGTATCTGTGGCCGGGGCAGTCGCAAGGGCCTCAGCCGGCGGCGCAATCCCCCAGAACCGGGCGATCTCCAGCGTCGAGGAAACGCCCGCCTCCAGCATGAATGGCGCGGCGGCGCCGAGGCCCTCGGCGCCCAGGGTCGCCAGCGGCGCGCCGTGCGCCCGCCCGGGAACGATGTTGGACTCCACCAGCACCTCTCCCGTGTCCGGCGAACGCCAGGTCACGCGGGTGCGTCCCTGGAGCTTTTCGACCCCGTCAGGCTCACCGCCGTGTCCGTGCGCGGCGACCCATTGCTTCGCGACTTCGGTCGCGTTGCTGGCGTTGACGGTGTGGTCGGCGTCGCCGTGCCAGACGGTGACGCGGGGGATGCGGGCCGCGGCGGGCGCCGCGCTGCGGACCAGGTCTCCCAGCTCAGCAGCGCTGCGGGCGCGGCCGCCGCGCATGGCTCCGAAGGCGGTCTGCACGTTGTCGGCGATCCCGAAGGGCAGGCCGGCGACGATCGCGCCGCCGGCGAAGGCTTCCGGATAGGCGGCGAGCATCACCGAGGTCATCGCGCCGCCGGCCGAGAGGCCGGTGACGAACACCCGCTGCGGATCCAGCCCATGGGTCTCGACGGCGTGGGCCGCCATGGCGCGGATCGAGGCGGCCTCTCCCCGCCCGCGGGCGGCGTCCTGCGGCTCGAACCAGTTGAAGCAGCGGTTCGGGTTGTTGGCGTCGCTCTGCTCGGGCGCGAGCACGGCGAAGCCGCAACGCTCCGCCAGCGTCAGCCACCCGGCGTTGCTCGCATACGCCTGGGCGCGCTGGGTGCAGCCGTGCAGCACGATCACCAGGGGCGCACCGGGCTCCAGGCCTTCCGGCACGTAGCTCAGCATTCGCAGCGCTCCGGGATTTGGCCCGAACGCCGTCGACTCCTGCATCTGCAAGCCTGCCGAGGTGTCGGCGGCTGGATCCGTCTTCGCGCGCCGCAGGCGGGCGATAGTCTCTCCGAGTTTCGGCATAACGGCTCCCGTGTCGCCCGACTGGCACACAGATAATGCTGCAGTGCAGCAATGGAGCCGTCCAGCGCAATATTTCTTGTGCGCCGCAGCGCGGGCGCGATCAGCCCACCGTGATTACGATTGCGTCGGCCGAGCGCGCGTTCGGCCCGTGATGGACGGCCTCGATGTTGTTGCCGTCCGGGTCGAGCACGAAGCAGGCGTAGTAGCCGGGGTGGTACGGCCGCTCTCCGGGCGCGCCGTTGTCCCGCCCGCCGGCGGCCAGCGCCGCCTCATAGAAGCGGTGCACCGTCTCCCGGTCGCTGGCCTGGAAAGCCAGGTGGATCCGGCTCTCGGTCTCGCCGTGGTCCAACCAGAGCTCGTCGATGGCGGCGTAATCGCCGCCGTCCGTCAGCTCCAGGCCCAGCGCGCCGAGCGCAGCCTTGTAGAAGCGTTTGGAGGCCTCAAGGTCTCTGCACCGCAGGTGCACGTGGTCAATGAGCCGGCCGATGCGGTGTTCCATGGCCGGCAGAACGTCGGGAAGCCGACGCGGGTTTCGCCGGTCCTTGACCCTCACGCGGCGTGAGACCCCAGATGGCCTGTCCGATGCGAGGACTTGGATCGATGGAGCGCTGGACCGTCAGCGAGCTGGGCCGCCTTTCCGGCGTTTCGGTGCGCACCCTGCACCACTACGACGCCGTGGGCCTGCTGCGGCCCGCCTGCGTGGGGGAGAACGGCTACCGCTACTACGGCCGTGAGGAACTGCTGCGCCTGCAGCAGATCCTCTTCCACCGCGAGCTGGGTATGCCGCTGGCGCAGATCGCGCAGGTGCTGGATGCGCCCGGCTTCGACCGGGCGGCGGCGCTGCGGGCTCACCGGCGGACGCTGGCCGCCGAGGCGGCCCGCTACCGCCGGCTGGCGCGCACCATCGACCAGACCCTCGCCGCCCTCGAAGGAGTGACGGACATGGACGAGAAGGACCTCTATCGCGGCTTCGCGCCGGAGAAGCAGGAAGAGTACGAGGACTGGCTGGTCGGCCGTTTCGGCCCCGGCATGCGCGAGGAGATCGCGGCCTCGAAAGCGAAACTGAAGGGCGTCTCAGCGGCCGACATGGCGCGGCTGCAGGCCGAGGCCGAGGCCATCGAGGCCGCAATGGCCAAGGCCCTCGGCGACGGGCTGCCGGCGGACAGCTCGGCCGTGCAGGCGCTTATGCGCCGCCACCACGACTGGGTCGCCGCCTTCTGGCGCCGAGCGCCGGCAGCCGAAGCGTTCGAAGGGCTCGGCCGCCTCTACCAGGGACACCCTGACTTCCGCGCCCGCTACGACGGCCGCGCGGCGGGGCTGACGGACTATCTGGCTGAGGCCATGCGGGTGTTCGCGGAGAGGGAGCTCTAACACCGCGCGGCGCCTCCGGGGGCTCACCGCCGTCCGAACAGCTTCTCGATGTCGGCGAGCTTGAGTTCGACGTAGGTGGGGCGGCCGTGGTTGCACTGACCGGAGTGGGGCGTGGCCTCCATCTGGCGCAGGAGGGCGTTCATCTCCGGGGCGGTGAGCCGGCGGCCGGCGCGGACCGAGCCGTGGCAGGCCAGGGTCCCGCAGACCTCTTCCAGCCGCTCCTTGAGCGCCAAGGCCTGGCCGTTCTCAGAGAGGTCGTCGGCGATGTCGCGGACGAGCCCGGCGACGTCGGTCTCGCCGAGCAGAGCCGGGGTCTCGCGGACCAGCACCGCGCCGGGGCCAAAGGGCTCGAGCACAAGGCCGAGGGCGGCGAGCTCCTCGGCGCGGGCGGCGACCCGCTCGGCCTCGGCCGGGTCGAGCTCGACCACCTCGGGCAGCAGCAGGGCCTGACGAACCACGCCGCCGCCTTCCATCTCCTGCTTCATCCGCTCGTAGACCAGCCGCTCGTGGGCGGCGTGCTGGTCGACGATGACGATCCCGTCCCGCGTCTGGGCGACGATGTAGGTCTCGTGCAGCTGGGAGCGGGCGGCGCCCAGCGGGTAGTCCACGGGATCGAACACCGCGGCGGGGGCGGGGGCTTCCGAGAGGCCCGGCGGCGGTTCGAAGGCGTGCTCGGCGCGGGCGGAGACTTCCTCCAGGCCCGGGATGGCGGGCGCGGCGGCGGCCCCCGTCCAGCCGCCCATCCGCCAGGCCGAGAACCCGGAAGCTGAGGGCGGCGGCGTGTAGGCGGGGCGAAGGCCGCTGAGCGCCTCGGCCGAGACGGTGGTCGCCGCCCGGTGCCCGGCGGCGGCCAGGGCGTGTCGCAGGCCCGAGACGATCAGGCCGCGCACCAGCGCCGGGTCTCGGAACCGCACCTCGGCCTTGGCCGGGTGGACGTTGACGTCGACCAGCGAAGGGTCGAGCTCGATAAAGAGCGCCGCCAGCGGATGGCGATCCCGGGCCAGGAAATCGGCGTAGGCGGCCCGCAGCGCCCCCTGCAGCAGCCGGTCGCGCACCGGCCGGCCGTTGACGAACAGGTACTGGTGGGCGGCGTTGCCGCGGTTGTAGGTCGGAAGACCCGCAAAGCCGGAGAGCCGCACGCCCTCGCGCTCATGGTCGATGGCCAGAGCGTTGTCCGAGAAGTCGCGGCCCATGATGGACGCCAGGCGCGCCAGCCGCCCCTCGGGCCCCGGCGCCTCGGCCGGGAGGCGCAGGGTGCGGCGACCGTCGAGGTCGAGGGTAAAGCCGACCGCCTCGTGGGCCATCGCCTGGCGCTTCAACTCCTCGGTGATCGCCAGGGCTTCGGCCCGCTCGGACTTCATGAACTTCAGCCGGGCGGGGGTGGCGTAGAACAGGTCGCGCACCTCCACCCGCGCCCCGTGCGGGCCGGGGAAGGCGGCGGGCGAGACCTGGCCGGTCGCGCCGCCTTCGACCAGGATGGCGAAGGCGTCGGCCGATCCTCGGGTGCGGGAGGCGATCGACAGCCGCGCCACCGAGCCGATCGAGGGCAGGGCCTCGCCGCGGAAGCCGAGGGTGGCGATGCGCAGGAGGTCGTAGTCGCCGGCCGCGTCGGGGACGAGCTTAGAGGTGGCGTGCCGCTCCACCGCCAGCGGCAGCTCGTCCGGCCCCATGCCGCTCCCGTCGTCGGCGATCAACAGGCGAGTCAGCCCGCCGCCGTCGGCCTGCACCTCGACCCGGCTCGCGCCGGCGTCGAGGGCGTTCTCGACCAGCTCCTTGACCGCGCTGGCAGGCCGCTCCACCACCTCGCCGGCGGCGATGCGGTTGACGGTCTCGGGCGGAAGGCGGCGGATCGGCATGGCGGATGGGTCTCGAAACACCCATCATAGGACGATTCAAGCCAGGCGGACGCGTGCGATGAAGAGTCCCAAGCGATGGGCCGGCGCGGCCTTGGCCGCGGTGCTGGCCCTGACGGCCGGGGCGCCTGCCGCCCAGGTTCCGCTCACCCCGGCCCCCTCGGCCCTGCCGCTGGACCCGGACGAGGTGCTGGTCGAGGAACTGGTGGTGGTCGGCCGTCTGCCCGGCCCGGCCTGGTGGCGGGTCTCTGACGCCGACACCACGGTCTATGTGCTGGGCGTGCCCTCCGTGGCCACCAAGCAGCTGGCCTGGGACCGCGGCGTGCTCGAGCGGCGGCTGCAGGGCGCCAACGAGGTCATCGTCTCGGTGGACCCGGTGAAGGTGCGCGCTCTCGGCGCCGCCGGCGCGGCGGTGAACTTCCTGCGGCTGCGCTCCCGCACCCCGTTCGAGGCCCAGCTCTCCGGGTCGACCAAGACCCGCTTCGTCGCCGCGCGGAGCAGGTTCGGCAAGCGCGCCGACCGCTACAGGACCGGCAACGCGCTGGCCGCCGGTCTGATGCTGGTCGAAGATTGGCTGGACCACGTGCGGCTGACCACGACCGATCCTTCCAAGCCGATCCGCCAGCTCGCCCGCTCGAAGCGGGTCCGGGTGACGGAGAAGACCTATGACGCCGGCGCCCTCCTGGGCGCGCTGGTCCGCACGCCGAGGCCGGCGGGGGACGCCTGCCTGGAGGCGGTGCTCGACCAGATCGACGCGGGACCCGGGCGGATCCAGGCCGCCTCCCGCGCCTGGGCGTCCGGCGACGTGCCCGGCGCGCTGTCGGCTGAGCGGGTTTATGAGCGGTGCCTGGCCGCCGCCCCCGGCGCGGCCCGCCTCGACGCCGAGTACAAGGCCGACCAGGCCGCCGCCATCGCCGCCGCGCTGAAGAAGCCCGGCCACGCCGTGGCCGTCGTCCAGCTCCGCCCCCTGCTCAGCCAGGGCGGCGTCCTCGACCGGCTGCGCTCGCAGGGCTTCGACGTAAAGACGCCAGGCGATGTGTGAAGGCGTGCCCCTCCTCCCCCCTCGCGCTGCGCGTCGGCGAGAGGAGGGGCTGCGCCCTAAAGCCCCGGCAGCTTCAGGCGCGGGGCGCTCTGGCGCTGGATGACGACCTGTTGGCCGCCGGTCAGGGCCTTGATTTTCTCTTCCTCGGCGGCGGTGTCGACAGGCGTCGCCGAGTTGTCCAGGCCGGGCTGGGCCGGGGCGTCCTTACGCCAGAACAGGACCCGGTCGGCGAAGCTCTTTTCCTTGTGCGCCAGGTCGCCGAACTCATCGTCGACGACGTAGCGGATCAGCGGGTCGGCCTTCTCCGATCCGGCGCGGGCGACGAGCAGCTTCTCGCCGTCGGAACGCACTTCGGCCTCACGCTGACCGAGCAGGGCGGTGCGCGCGGCGCTTTCCGGCTGCAGCTCCTGCGGCCGGGGCTCGCCGGGCGCCGGCGGGCGCAGCGAGTAGTCGGGCGGCACCACCAGGGGCGCCTTGGTCACGACGCGGAACTCGTCGGGGGTGACCTTCTGCATGCCGAGCGCGTTGCGGGCGGTGCCGCAGCCGGAGAGGCCAAGGCCGGCCACGGCCGCCGCGGCGAGGATCACAGGGTAAAGACGCATGGACGTAATGGCTCCCAAGGCCGCCCCCCGGCCAGGATGTGTGGTTCTCAATTAACTTAAACGGCGTTCGGCGCCAACGCCGTCACGTGGGTCTCTGACGCCGCATGGAGTCCAGCGCCAGCTCGAGGATCAGCAGACCGACCCCGATGTTGATCGCCGCGTCGGCGATATTGAACACCCAGGGGAAGTGCAGCCGGCTGACGTCGATGAAGTCGGCGACGTGTCCGTAGCGGATGCGGTCGATGGCGTTGCCCACCGCGCCGCCGATGATGCAGCCCAGCGCCGCGGCGGTGAGCGGCTTGTCCGCCTTGCGCACCCACACCGCCAGGGCCGCGGCGACGCCGAAGCCGAAGAGGGTCAGCGCCCAGCGGGTGA
>NZ_DATAGM010000076.1:0-12851 GCF_036263695.1 Phenylobacterium sp. | reverse complement strand
CGCCACCGGTAGCAGCACCTCGCCGGAGTAGCCGTAGTTCATCAAGGGGCCGGTCGGCTGCCGGTCGGGCGTCGGCCAGACGATCTCGCCGGCGCTCCAGCCGGCCGGCAGGGCCCATTTGATCTGGGTCGCCTCGCCGGAGTCGCCGGGATTGCGCCAGTAGGTGTGCCAGCCCTTGTCGATCCGCTGGCGCAGGGCGACGTGGATCGTCTCGCCGGGCGCGATGGAGGCCTTCTCCGGAACCAGCTCGGCGACCAGGTGCCCGGTGTCCACAGGCCCAAACACCGGCGCCTTCGGCGCGCCGAAGCCCTGCGCCAAAGCCGGGCCGGCCAGCAGCACGGCGGCCGCCATCGCCGCAAGGGCGCGCATGCTGCTCAGGACCCGACCGCCGATCATCATTCCGTATATGGCCCGGGCGTAGCGCCGCGCAAATGGCTCGACTCGCCGCGCCCGGTGCGGATCATCTGGCGAATCGCAATTCACCCAGGAGACGCGCGTGCCGGCGGCGTTCGACGACATCCAGATCGGCCAGGTGGTTTCGCTCGGCGCGGCCACCATCGAGCCGGAGGCCATGGCGGCCTTCATCGAGAGCTTCTGCCCCGGGTGGACAGCCGACCGCGGCTGCCCCGACGCGATGGTCTTCGCCGTCTGGACCAAGCTGGACGCGGCCGCGAGCGCCGACTGGCCGCAGACCAAGCGGGTTGGGGTCGACGCACTGCGCTGGGCCAAGAACCCACCGGCCGGGGAGGTGCTCCGTGGACGGATGACCGTTATGGGCAAGGACCCGGTCGGCGAGGGCAAGGGCATCGTGATCGCCCAGCACGACCTGCTGGATGAGGCCGGCCGGCTGGTCTTCTCCTGCCTGACGCGGAGCGTGTTCGCCCGGTGAGCGGCTGCCTCTCCCCGTTGGGCGGGGAGAGGTCTTCAGGTCTTACGCGTTCGCGGCGACCGGGCCGGCCTGCGCCTGGCGGGCCATCGCCAGCGCGATGAGACGGTCCCACCCGACCAGCGAGACCATGTGGGCGTAGATCTGCTGCAGGGCGCCGTTGTCGCGCAGCTCCACCAGCTTGTCGTGCGGCAGGGCGTTCAGCTTGGCTTCCGAGACGCCGAAGTAGTCGGCGATCTTCTGGGGCTCGCCTGCAGTCCCGTCGGCGTTGAACGGGGTGAAGGTCGCGGTCTTCACCTCGAACAGGTCCAGGTCCTTCAGCAGCTGGATGAAGCTCATGGTCCGCTGCCGCTCGACTTCGTAGTTGTTGCAGAACTCGATGCAGCTCTTGGTGTAGTCGGTCGGCTCGCCGTTGGCGTCGAAGAAGGCCAGATCGCCGCCCTCCTCGATGAACTCGGCGGCGCGATCGATGCACAGGATCATCTGGCCGGCGTTCTTGTCGTTGGCGAACACGAACGGATAGCGGCGAACATACGCGGGCACGTAGACGCCCGGTTCGAACACGCCGTCGTCGCGGACGAACATGTTCTGGTCGGCCTGCAGGCCCATGACCAGCAGCGGAGTCTTGTCCTCCCCGACGAAGATGATCGGGCCGGTGACGGCGGCCAGGGCGAACTCGGTCACCGCCAGCGGGATGATGTGGCCGTTGCGGGCGAAGCCGAAGGGGCCGTCCATTCGGCGCACGCCCAGCTTGCCATGCAGTTCGGGGGTGAGCGGCTCGGGCTTCGAATAGAACAGCACATTGCCGGTGATCGAGCCCATCCCGGGCATGGCGGTGGTGGTCATGGCTTCAGCCTCTGCGGGCGGGCGGCGCGGCACGGGCGCCCAGGGTTAATCGAAGCGGCGTTCCTACCCCACCCGATCCGGAGCGGCAATCGGGGCGGCGGCGCGCTTGCTAAGGCCAAGCCGAGCCGCTTCAATCCGCCGCTATTGGGAGCCAAACGCATTCAAGGGACGGATTTTCATGCCGATCTACTATCCGGACATTCTCGACCAGCGCACCGCGGCGCGCACCTTCACCTATCGTGACAAGGACGTGATGCTCTACGCCCTGGGGATCGGCCTTGGCGCCGACCCGATGGACGAGAAGGAGCTGGCCTTCGTCTACGAGAAGAACCTGAAGGTGGTGCCGACCGCCGCCACGGTGCTGGCGGCCGGGGCCCGGGCGATCGAGGGCGCGGCTGCGCCCAAGCTGCCGGAAGGTCACCGTCCCAGTCAGATCAACTACCTGATGATGGTCCACGGCGAGCAGAAGGTGGAGCTGCACAGGCCGCTGCCGACCACCGGGACCTTCACCGTCGAGGGCCGCACCGTCGGCGCCTGGGACAAGGGCGAGGGCAAGGGCGCGGTGGTCGTCAACGAGACCACCTGGACGAACGACAAGGGCGAGAAGGTCGCCACCCTCACCGGCTCGATGTTCGCCCGCGGCGACGGCGGCTTCGGCGGCCCGACGGAAGGCCAGCCCGAGCCGCACCAGGTGCCCTCGCGCAGCCCCGACCTGTCGGTCGACATCTCCACCCGGCCCGACCAGGCCCTGCTCTACCGCCTGAACGGCGACCGCAACCCGCTGCACTCGGACCCGGAGTCGGCGCGCCGCTCGGGCTTCCCGCGGCCGATCCTGCACGGCCTGTGCACCTACGGCATCACCTGCCGGGCGGTGCTGCAGGCGATCACCGACTTTGATCCCGAGCAGATCTATTCGCACCAGGCGAGGTTCTCGGCCCCGGTCTTCCCGGGCGATGTGATCACCGTGGACCTCTGGCGCGACGGAAAGAACATCTCCTTCGAGGCCCGGGTGAAGGACCGCAATGCGACCGTCATCAAGAACGGCCTCACGGTCCTCAGGTAGGAGACGGACGATGCGCGCGAGCGCCAAACTGACCCTGGCGCTCGCCGCCTTCGCCGTCGTCGGGGCCGCCGCGGCCCAGCAACCGGCCGCCCCCGCCCGCCCGACGCCCTTCCTCGGAGCCGGAGAGCAGGTGGACACCCTGAAGCTGATCCCGCCGCCGCCCGCCGCCGGCTCACCGGATGAGGCTGCGGACCTGGCCGCCTTCCGCGAGACCCGCAAGCTGGCCGACAGCCCGCGGTGGACCCAGGCCACGGCGGATGTGGAGCTGTTCTCCCCCGCCGCCTTCACCAGCTGGTCCTGCGCGGCCGGCGTGAGGATTTCCGCCGAGACGACCCCGGCCACCGCACGCCTGATGCAGCGGGCTCTCTTCGACGCGGGCGCTGCGGCCAACCCGCCGAAGGAGCACTACAAGCGGCCGCGCCCGTTCACCGGGGTCACCGCACGGACCTGTGTGGCGCCGGCTTCCCTCGGCGCCAATGCGTCCTATCCCTCCGGCCACGCGTCGGTGGGCTGGGCCTGGGCGCTGATCCTGGCCGAGCTGAAGCCGGAGCGGGCGAACGAGCTCCTGCTGCGTGGCCGCGAATTCGGCGACAGCCGGGTGGTCTGCGGCGTGCACTATCCGAGCGACGTCGAGGCCGGGCGGGTGATCGGCGCGGCCGTGGTGGCCCGCCTGCACGCCGACGCCGAATTCGAGGCCGCGATGGCCGAGGCGAAGGCCGAACTCGCGAAGGCGAGCGCGAAGCCGGAAGGCTGCGGCGCCTGAGCCTGGGCCGCATCGTCGTCCTGAGCGGCGTCCCGCGCGCCGGCAAGTCCTCAATCGTCCGGGCGCTGCAGGCCCGCGGGCCCTGGATCAACCTCGGCGTCGACATCTGGCGCAAAGCGACGCCGGAGGACCTGCAGCCCGGCATCGGCCTCCGCCCCGGCGGCGAGCGGCCGGACCTGGAGCCTTCGGTCGCGAGGTTCTACGCCGCCCTCTGGGATGCTGTCGCCGCCGTCAGCCGCGGCGGCGTCGACGTGGCTTGCGACGTTGGCCTGCACACCGACTACGCCCGCCCGCTCGACACCCGCGCCCTGATGCGCCAGCGGCTCGCGGGCCTCCCGGTGCTGCTGGTCGGCGTCCGCTGCCCGCTGGAGACGATCCTCGAGCGCCGGAGCGAGGACGGCGCCCCGCGTGAGGCCGTCCTGCGGTGGCAGGCGGCGGTGCATAACAACATGGCGTACGACCTGGAGGTGGACACCTCCACCCTGGCGCCGGAGGCCTGCGCCGAGCTGATCCTGGCGCGCCTCTCCTGAGCTCAAGCCTTCGCCACGTACGTCACGTGTGGGCGTAAGGGATGGTCAGTGGCGAGCTTCGGGTGGTCGAAATCGCGGGCCGGGTCTGGGACCATGCCGATGCGGCTCATCACGGCCTGCGAGCGCAGGTTGCTGCGGGCGGTGATGGCGATGATCTCCGCCGGGCGGATGTGCTCGAAGCCCCAGGCGAGCGCCGCGGCCGCCGCCTCGGTGGCGTAGCCGCCGCCCCAGGCCTCGTGTGCGAGGCGCCAGCCGATCTCCACGGCCGGGCCGGGCGGCAGGTCCTCGCCCATCGAGAGCAGGCCGGTGAGGCCGATCACCGCCTGGTCCGCCTTGCGCTCCACGGCCCAGAAGCCCCAGCCGTTGAGGCCGATGTGGACGCGGATGCGGTCCACCATCGCGTCGCTCTCTTCCCGCGTGAGCGCCGAGCCGAGCGTGGCGGCCACCCGCGGGTCGGCGTTCATGGCCGCGATGGCGGCGCGGTCGGCGTCTTCCGGCGCCCGCAGGATCAGGCGCTCGGTCTCGATCACGCCGGCCGCGCTCCCGCCAGGCTCCCGTAGAGGTCCGTCCTGCGATCGCGGAAGAAGCCCCAGGCGGCCCGGTGGGTGGCCAGGAAGTCAAGGTCGAACTGCGCGTGCAGCACGCCCTCGTCCTCGCGTCCTAAGGCGGCGACGAGGTCGCCCCGGTGGTCGGCGATGAAGCTCGAGCCGTAGAACAGCTGTCCGCCGTTCGGGTAGTTGGCCCAGGGCTCGAAGCCGGTGCGGTTTGCGCCCACCACCGGGATCACGTTCGAAACCGCATGGCCCTGCATCGCCCGCCGCCACGGCGCGGCGGTGTCGAGGGTGGCGTCATGCGGCTCAGAGCCGATGGCGGTGGGGTAGAACAGCACCTCAGCGCCCATCAGGGTCATGGCCCGGGCGGTCTCCGGGTACCACTGGTCCCAGCAGATGCCCACGCCCAGCTTGCCGAAGCGGGTGTCCCAGACCTTGAAGCCGGTGTCGCCGGGCCGAAAGTAGTACTTCTCGTTGTAGCCGGGCCCATCGGGGATGTGGCTCTTGCGGTAGACGCCCATGGGCGAGCCGTCGGCGTCCAGCATGACGAGGCTGTTGAAGTAGTGCGGCCCCTCGCACTCGAAGATCGAGACGGGGATGACGACGCCCAGCTCCTGGGCCAGCGAGGCCATGGCGGTGACACACGGGTGCTCCCGCCACGGATAGGCGGTGGCGAACCAGCGCTCCTCCTGGGCCACGCAGAAGTAGGGACCCTGGAAGAGCTCGGACGGCAGCACGACCTGGGCGCCCTCGCTCGCCGCCTGGCGGACGAAGTCTTCCGTCTTCCTGATGTTCGCCGCCATGTCCTCGCCGTAGGAGGTCTGGATGGCGGCGACCTTGATCTGGCGCGTCATCAGGCGGGCTCCTGCTGGGTGATGCAGTGGAACGAGCCGCCGCCCGTCAGGACGGCGGTGGACGGCAGGCCGATGACGGCCCGGTCCGGAAAGAGGGTCCGAAGCCCCTCCAGCGCCAGCGGGCTCGCCTTGGTCTCGTAGATCGGACAGACCACGGCCTTGTTCGCGATGACGAAGTTCATGTGGCTGGCCGGGACGTACTCGCCCTCGCCGTCCTCGACATAGCCCGGCGAGGGGATGCGCACGACCTTCAGCCGCTCGCCGCGCGAGTCGGTCATCGAGGCCAGCCGCCGGGCCGCATCGTCGTAGGCGTCGGCGTTGGGGTCGTCCCTGCCGAACGCCATCGGGCAGGCGACGACGCCCGGCGCCACGAAGCGCGCCAGGTTGTCCACGTGCCCGTCGGTGTGGTCGTTCAGAAGACCATCTCCCAGCCAGAGCACCTTGCGCGCGCCGAGCGCATCGGCGAGCACCTGCTCGGCCGCAGTCTCGTCCCAGCCGGCGTTGCGGTTGGGATTGATCAGGCACTGCGCCGTCGTCAGCACCGTGCCGAAGCCATCGTGGTCGAGGGCCCCGCCTTCCAGCACCGCCTCGGACTGCGCCAGCGGCGCCCCGGACGCCTCGGCGATCTGGGCGGCGACCTCATCGTCGTGCTCGAGGACGTACTTGCCGCCCCAGCCGTTGAAACGGAAGCCGCGCGCCTCCGGCCCCTCCGGCGTCCGTGCGAAGATCGGGCCGGTGTCGCGCAGCCAGATGTCGCCGAACCGCCCGGGCACGATCCCGACCCGGGCCACGTCGGCCAGCAGCGCACGGGCCGCCGCCTCGCCCTCTGGAGAGCCGGTCAGCACGCGCACGTGCTCGCCGCCCGGCCCCGCCAGGGCGCGCGCCAGCGCGGCCACCTCGGCCTGGGCAGGCTCCAGGTCGTCCTCCCAAAGCTCCGCATGGCTCGGGAAGCCCAGCCACATCGCCCGATGCGGCGCCCACTCGGCAGGAACGATCCGGTCCATCTCACCCCTTCGACAACGACGCGCGCACATGGGCGGGTGAGGCCCCTGCGTCAAGCATCGCGCATGCGAAAAGGGCGGCCCGTCGCCGGACCGCCCTTCCCACTCTCCTCTAAGCGATACGGCTTAGAACTTGTACTTGGCGCCCAGCTTGATCTGCCAGGTGGAGCCGTTGCGGCGGAACGGCTGCACCGGCTGCTGGAAGTTCCCGCCCGTGGCTGCGGGCGAGTAGACGTACTTGGCGCCCGGGGTTCCGCAGCCGACCGTGGCTCCGGTCGCCGAGGTGGCGCAGCGGACGTCGACCACGGGGACCCCGCGGTAGAAGTCGTACTGCTCGAGCACGCCCCAGTCGTCGTTCAGCAGGTTGCCGAGATTCTCGATGTCGGCGAACACCTCGATCTTCGCCCCGTTCGGGAAGAAGGCCGGCAGCTCCTGGCTGATCCGCACGTCGAAGGTGGTGACGTCCGGATGGCGGAAGGCGTTGCGCGGCGCGATCCGGCCGCGGAACTTCGACAGGCCCGAGTTGTCCAGGAACTGGTTGAACCCGGCCACATCGAAGCCCGGCGCGTAGAGCACGATCGGGTCGTTGGCGGCCGGCACATAGAGCAGTTGGTTCGATGTCGCCTGACGGCCCGAGTAGCTCGAGGCGTTGTTGCCGAAGTCGTTGTCGAAGTTGCCGGTCCGGCTGTTGGCGAAGGTGTAGCTGAACGGCAGCCCCGAGCGGTGCTGGGCGAACAGGTTCACGCTGGTCTCGTAGTCGCCGAAGAACTTGCGCGAGTAGTTCAGGTTCAGCGCGTAGCGGTGGCGGATCTCGTAGTCGGAGATGGCCGCCGGCGGGTTCTGGTGGTTGAAGCTCGCGAACCGGGTGTAGCTCGACTGGGCGATCGAGCTGGTCATCGGGTTGGCGTCTTCGGCCTCGGTGTAGGTGTAGACGAACTGCATGCCCAGCCCGTCCCAGACGCCCTCGTTCCAGGACTTGGCGACGGTGAGCGCCACCGAGTCGGAGCCGCCCTTGTCGGCGCCGGTGAGCATGTAGTCGAAATCGACGCCCTGCGTCTGGCCGATAGGCGAGCGGCCCCAGACGGGCCGGCCGTCAGGCGCGACGCCGATCTGGATCGCCCGCAGGTCCACCCAGTAGAGGGCGTTCTCGTTGACCGCCTTCAGGTAATCGAGCTGGACCAGCCACTGATCGCCCCAGCGGCCGAAGTCGAACTCGTAGGAGACGCCCAGGCTGCCCTTCCACACGGTCGGGATCTGGAAGGCCGGATCCAGCACGTTGGTGTTGCCGCCGCGCGGCGTGAAGGTGCAGCCGGCCGGCGGCGCCGTGAGGTCGACGTTAGTGTAGGGAGCCGCCGGGCAGACCGCGTTGGTCTGGATGACGCCGGTGTTGGCGAAGGGATTCGACAGCCAGACGTTCAGGCCGGTGGACGAGAAGCGGCCGAGACCCGCCCGCACGTTCAGCCGGTCCATCGGCTCCCAGTTGATCGATACGCGCGGCAGCATGACGTGCTTGCCGTCGAGGTTCTGCTGGTTGGTGAAGGCGTTGCGGGAAACGAAGGCCGAGTTGAACTCCGGCACGGAGTCCATCTGGTACCAGTCGAAGCGCACGCCCGCGGTGACGTCCAGGTTGTCGAGGATCTGCAGTCGGTCTTCGGCGTAGACGCTGTTCAGCCGGAACGCGAAGTCCGCCGCGCCGCGACGGGCGGTGCCGAGCGTCGCCGGCACCGTGCCGCCGTTCGGATCGACGGCCCCAGTGAGCGTGAAGCCGCTCGCCCGACGCGCCAGGAAGTCGGCGTAGCTGGCGAAGGTGTAGTTGCCGAGCGAGTTCGAAACGAAGACGTTGAAGATGTCGTTCGCTTCAGTGCGGGCGCCGAACAGGATGTCGTGCGGCCCCCAGCTGTAGCGGCCGATGGCCTCGATGGTCTCGACCTCGACGTGCAGGTAGTTGTCGTGCCGGCTGATGTCAGCGCCGAAGCGGATCTGCGGCGTGCCGGCGCCCGGGGCGACGCCCGGCAGGTCGGCGACGTTCACCGTCACCTCGCCGACCTCGAGGCCGAGCAGCGGGTTCTGCTGGGTGTCGGTTTCCTTGAAGTTGTAGCGCAGCTCGGTCGAGAAGTTCTCAGTCCAGTCTGAGTTCAGCTGGACGGTGTAGGTCGTGAGCTCCTCGATCTTGTTGTACTGCTGCGACTCCAGGCCGACCCGCGGCTGGCTCACGTTGGAGCCGATCGAGAACACGTCGCTGGTCGAGCCGTTCAGCGAGTTGCCGAGGGTGTTCTGATAGGTCACCGCCAGGCGATGGTCGTCGGTGATGTTCCAGTCGATCTTGGCGATCCACTTCTCGTCCTCGACGGGGAAGGGACCGACGACGTAGGAGCCCGGATCGTAGCCGTAGACCTGCTCGGCGGCCTGGCGGAAGGTCTCCACCGCCTGCGAGCTGATGCGCGGAATGGCGACGGTGCGGCCGAGGTCGAACGGGCCTTCATCGAAGCCCAGCTCGCCTTCGTACTTCTCGTAGGCGACGAAGAAGAACAGCTTGTCGCGGATGATCGGGCCGCCCAGCGTTGCGCCCCAGATCTTCTCCTCGAACTCGGCGCCGAAGGGCTGGCCCTCGACGGTGTCCCCCTGCCAGTCACGGCCGGTGCGCTCATAGAAGGCCGAGCCGAAGAAGGCGTTGCCGCCCGACTTGGTGACGGCGTTGATCTGGCCGCCGATGAAGCCGTTGTTGATCACGCTGTAGGGCGCCACCGAGACGTTCACCGCCTCGACCGCGTCCAGGCTGATCGGCGAGCGCTGGGTCGGGTAGCCGTTGTTGTTCAGGCCGAAGTCGTCGTTCTGGCGCACGCCGTCGACGGTCAGCTGGTTGAACCGGTTGTTGACGCCCGCGAAGGAGAGAGCGTCCTGGTTGGTCGGATCGATGACTGCGAAGGGATCGAGGCGCGCCACGTCTTTGATGTCGCGGCTGATCGAGGGGAGGTTTTCGATGTCGGCGGTGGTGAAGTTGGTGCTGGGGCCGCCCTGCGAGGGGGCCGCCGCCGCCGCGGTCACCACCAGCTCGGAGACTTCCGTGTCGCCACCCGCCCGGGAGAGGACCACCTCGACCTGGGAGGCGTCCCCGACGCCGATGCCCTGGACCGTCACGCCGCCGGCGTCGAACCCGGAGGCCGTCGCCCGGACGCGGTAGGGGCCGCCGACCCGCAGGCCGCGCGCCGAGAAGCCGCCCTCGGCGCCGGCGACCGTCGTGCTGGACGCCCCGGTGGGCACGTGGGTGATGGTGATGGTGGCGCTCGGCACCGGCGCCCCGGTCTCGTCGGTCACCACGCCCCGGATCGCGCCCGTCGTCTCCTGGGCGTAGACCGCCGTCGACATGGCGCAAAGCAGGGTCGTCAGCGCTGCGCCGCCGGCGAGCCTCTTCATGGAAATCATTGTGGTTATCCCCTCGTCATCGCCCCGAGGGTCCGACCGAGCGGCTCCCCCGACGGCGCCCCTATAGCGGCAACTTCCGGGTTTGTTGGCGAAGGTTTCGTGACGGCGACGACTCGTCGCGGACCTGAGGCGCCGGCGCCACGGTGGCGAGCGGACGTGCCTTTTTCATCAGCGATATTAAGCAGCGCCTGCGCTTTACAGCGGCCTTGACCTCGCGCATCCGTGCGGCCCGCACCTGGGACCTGCCCTTGACGCCGACCACGCCCGCCAGCCCCGACCGCCGCTTGTGGCGCACCGCGCTCCTGCTCGTCGCGGGCCTCACGGTCGCCCGCGTCCTCGTGCTGTTCGACAGCCCGCTCGAGCTCTACCCGGACGAGGCTCAGTACTGGCTTTGGTCCCGCACCCTCGACTTCGGCTACTTCTCAAAGCCGCCGATGGTGGCCTGGACCATCTGGGCGACGACGGCGGTCGGCGGCGACGCCGAGCCGTGGGTCAGGGTGGCCTCGCCCTTGTTCCACGCCGGCGCGGCGCTGGCGGTCTTCATCGTCGGGCGGCGGCTCTATGACCAGGCTGTCGGCTTCATGGCTGCGGCCCTCTACATGCTGATGCCGGGCGTGCAGCTGTCGTCGCTGATCGCCTCCACCGACGCGCCGCTCTTGATGTTCCTCAGCTTCGCGCTCGTCGCCTACACCGGGATGTTCAGGGCGGGACCGTCGGTGCGGCGGGCGGCGCTGTTCGGGGCGGCCGTGGGGCTGGCCTTCCTGTCCAAGTACGCCGCCCTCTATGCGCTGGTCGGTGTCGCCCTGCACCTGGCGCTGAGCGGGGAGGCGCGCGCCATGTGGCGGCCGCGGACGATCACGGCGGCGGCCGGCACGACGCTGACCATCCTGGCGCCCAACCTGATCTGGAACGCACTGAACGGCTTCGCCACGGTCCAGCACACCGCCGCAAACGCAGCCTGGGGCGGGCGCCAGCTGTTCAACCTGCCCGAGCTCGGCGACTTCCTGGCCTCGCAGTTCGGCGTCTTCGGGCCGATCCCGTTCGCGGTGCTGATCGGCGGGATGGTCCTGCTGGCCGTCCGGCGGCGGCTGACCGAGGCCGACCTGCTGCTCGCCTGCTTCGCCATTCCGCCGCTGCTGATCGTCGCTGGCCAGGCCTTCATCAGCCGCGCCAACGCCAATTGGTCCGGGGCGGGCTATGTGGCCGGCTCGGTGCTGGTCGCCGCCTGGCTGCTGCGCTGGCGGGCGCGCGGCTGGCTGATCGCGGCCCTGGCCGTTCAGGGCATGGTGGCGGCCCTGTTCCTCGCCGTCTGCCTGCGGCCCGGGCTCGCCGAGCCGCTGGGGATCTCCAACAGCTTCAAACGCGCCAAGGGCTGGGCGGCGATCACCGAACGCATCGTCGAACGGGCGCAGCTCGCCGGCCCTTACACGGCCGTGGCGGTCAACGACCGGTTCCTGTTCAACGCGGCCGCCTACTACGGCCGCGACTATTTCGGCGCGCCGGGGACGCCGCCGCTGGTGATGTGGCTGCGGGCCGCCAGCCCGCAGAACCAGGCCGAGACCACCGCCCCGCTCACCACCGGGAACGGCGGGCGGGTGCTGGCCGTGGCGCTGGAGCAGACCTGGCGCGACGAGATGGTCGCCGACTTCGCCGCGACCTCGGGGCGGGAGATCTTCTCCGTGCGGCTGGACGAGAAGCGCCGGCGGCGGGCGGAGATCTTCAACGGCGAGCGGTATGCGCCGCGGCCGCGTGACCCGCGTACCGGGCTCCCCACACCGCCTTGAGCCGCGCGTCGCGCCGGCAGCCGGTGCGGTACTGGGCGTAGCGGGCCGGGTTCCTCCTGGCGAAATCCTGATGGTAGGCCTCGGCCTTCCAGAACGGCGCGGCGTTGCGGATCTTGGTCGCCACCGGCTTGCCCAGCTCTTTGGCCACTTTCGCCCTCACCTGCTCGGCGGCCGCCTTCTCAGCGCCGTTGGAGACGAACACGGCCGTCCGATAGGACGGGCCTTGGTCGCAGATCTGGCCGTTCGGGTCGGTGGGGTCGATGCGGTGGAAGAAGCCGTCCACCAGTTGGGCGTAGCTGATCCGGGCCGGGTCGTAGGTCACCCGCACCGCCTCAAGGTGGTCCGCATGGTTCTCGTAGGTCGGCTTGGCGGTCGCGCCGCCCGAATAGCCCGCCACCACGTCCGCCACTCCGGGGAGCGCCGCCATCTCGTGCTCCACCGACCAGAAGCAGCCCCCCGCGAAGACGGCGGTCTTCAGGTTGGTCGCGGCGGGCGCGGTCGAGCCGCTGAGTGCAGCCGCCGCGGCGAAGGCGACGAGCAGGGAGGTTTTCATGATCGGGACTCTGCCAGCATGGCGCACAGGTGCAAGTTGCTGGAGGTACGAGGCGAGCGCACGGCTGGACGCACTCGTCGCAACATGCCGCTCGCCCGGGCGGAGGCTGGCCGGAGTCACAATGGGTCCCGGCTTTCGCCAGGACGATCGGTGGTGGTGGCTTAAGCCGCCTCGAACGCGGTTTCCGTCTTGGCCTTCACCTCGTCCAGCGTCACGCCGGGGGCGAGCTCGAGGAGGCGTAGGGGACGCTTGCCGCGGGCGATGTCGAAGACGCCGAGGTCGGTGACCACCAGGTCCACGACGCCCTTGCCCGTCAGCGGGAGCGAGCAGGCGTTCACAAGCTTGGGCGCGCCGGTCTTCTCCGTGTGCTCCATGACCACGACGACGCGTTTGACGCCGGCCACCAGGTCCATGGCCCCGCCCATGCCCTTCACCATCTTGCCTGGCACCATCCAGTTGGCGAGGTCGCCATTCGCGGCCACCTGCATGGCGCCCAGGATGGAGAGGTCGATGTGGCCGCCGCGGATCATGCCGAAGCTGTCGGCCGAGGAGAAGTAGGCGCTGCTGGGCAGCTCGGTGATGGTCTGCTTGCCGGCG
>NZ_DATAGM010000075.1:0-12987 GCF_036263695.1 Phenylobacterium sp. | reverse complement strand
CAGGAATGGATCTTCGCGCCGGGCGGCATGGGAGTGTTCGACCCCGGCATCAACGCCCTGTCGATCGTCACCCACATCCTGCCCGAAGCGTTCGGCCTGCGCAGCGCCCGGCTGACCTTCCCGAGCAATCGGCAGGCGCCGATCGCCGCCGATCTGGCCTTCGAGGACGCCAACGGCGCCCCGATCGCGGCCGAGCTCGACTTCCTGCACGCCGGCGAGCAGCGGTGGGACATCGAGGTGGAGACCGACGCTGGCCGGCTGGTGCTGTCCAAGGGCGGGTCGGAGCTGACGGTGGACGGGGCGGCGACAGGTCCAGCGGGAGCGCACGGCCCGCACGCGGAGTACGCTCCGCTCTACGCCCACTTCGCCCGGCTGATCGCCGAGCGCCGCAGCGACGTGGACGTGGCCCCGTTCCGCCACGTGGCCGACGCCTTTATGCTCGGCGAGCGGGTGGAGGGCCCCGCGTTCGAGTTCTGAGCGGCTAGAACTCTTCCCACTCGGCCGGCTCCTCCGCCAGCTGCCTGACGGTCTTCAGGGCCGGGGCGGCGTAGCTGCGGTGGGCGCCGCCGCTGATCGAGCCGCGGTCGCTGGTTGGGCGGTCGAGGCCGGTGCGGAAGCGGCTGACGAGCCGGACCAGCTCGCCGACCTCGTTCTGCAGCGCGTGGCTGGCGGCGGTGGATTCCTCGACCATAGCGGCGTTCTGCTGGGTCGCGTGGTCCATCTGCGAGACCGCGGCGTTGACCTGGGCCAGGCCCGTGGCCTGCTCCTGGGCCGAGGCGGCGATCTCCGATACCAGGCCCGAGATCTCGGCCACCCGCGCGACGATGCTCTCCAGCGCCTGGCCGGTCTGGCCGACCAGCTCCACGCCTTGGCCGACCTGCTGGGTGGAGGCGGAGATGAGCGCCTTGATCTCCTTGGCCGCTTCGGCCGAGCGCTGGGCGAGCGCCCGCACCTCCGAGGCGACGACGGCGAAGCCGCGGCCGGCCTCGCCGGCGCGGGCGGCCTCGACGCCGGCGTTGAGCGCCAGCAGGTTGGTCTGGAAGGCGATCTCGTCGATCACGCCGATGATCTGGCTGATCTGCCGCGCCGAGCCGGCGATCTGGTCCATGGCCGCGACGGCCTCGCGGACCACTTCGCCGCTGCGTTCGGCCTCCTGCTTGGCGCCGCCGACGGCGGTGTTGGCCTGGATGGCGCCCTCGGCGGTGCGTTTGACGGTCGAGGTGATCTCCTCGAGCGCAGCGGCGGTCTGCTCAAGCGTCGTGGCCTGCTGTTCAGTGCGCCGGGCGAGCTCGTCTGCGGCCCGGACGATCTCGGACGCGCCGGCGTTCATGCCATCGGTCGTTTCCGTGATCTTGCCCAGGGCCGAGGCGAGCTCCGCCAGCGCGACCTCGAGGTCTCGCTTCAGCGGCAGGTACTCTTCGGGCAGGTTCTCCTGCATGCGCGCCGTCAGGTCGCCCTTGGCGAGCGCCGTAAGAACCCCGTGAAGACTTCCGAAGGCGCGCTGCTGCTCCTCGCGGCGGCGCGCCAGGGCCTCGTCGGCGGCCCGCTGGGCGCGGACCTGGTCCGACACGTCCGCGCCCCAGAGCATGTACTGGTAGGGCCGGCCATCGGGGCCGCACAGCGCGTAGTAGGTGCCGAAGAAGATGAGTTCCCGCCCGTCCTTCGTCAGCCGCTTGAAACGCTCGCTGACCGGCTGGCCGCTGCGCAATGCGGACCAGAAGGCGTCGGAGCCGTCGCCGCGCTGCTCCGGATAGACCAGGATGTCATGGTGGCGGCCGACGATCTCGGAAAGCTCGTAGCCCATCATCTGCAGGAACATCTCGTTGGCGCTGCGGATGGTGCCGTCGAGCTCGAGCTCGAGGTGGCCCTGCCGGCCCCCGAGCGCCTTGAACATGGTCTCCAGGTGCCGAAGCCGCGCGTCGGCGGCGTCACCTTTGCTTCGGCGGAATAGGCCGGTCATCGCAGACGTTCCCCCTGGGCGGCGCTGCACGCGCGCCGCTCGCCAGCGACCATCTGACGCAGCGTCGGTAAAGGTCCCGCTAACAAGCTGACGCGGGACCGGCCGTGAAAAGCCTACAAGGTGAGTAGGAGAAAAACTGGAAGCGCCTTCATCAAAAAGCCTACTTACTCGATAGGTATTCCAAACTATGGCTCGGCTCGACCACTTGCTTGGGGGAGCCGCCATGTCACTAACGCCAGTCCGCAGAGCCGCCGGGCTCGCAGCCCACGCCGCCGTCGGAGTGCTGATCTGGGCTTGCGCGCATCCGGCCCTCGCGCAGACCGCGGACGAGGCCGCGGCGGCCAACTCGGCAGCCGCCTTCAGCGAGGGGGTGACGGAGGCTCCGGTGGAGGAGCCGTCGCCTGTCGCCACCGGCGGGACGTCAGCTGCGCCGCGCCTCGACCCGCAGGCCGCCCGCATCGATGCGCTCGAGGCCGAGCTGCAGGAGCTGCGCGGCATGATCGCCGACCTGAAGGGGTCCACGGCCGCCAACATCGCCGCGGTGCGCGCCGACCAGCGGGCCAACACCGTCACCATCGCCAACGGTCGGCCGACCATCGCCAGCGGCGACGGGCAGTTCACCGCCGCCTTCCGGGGCGTCTTCCAGCTGGACGCGGCCCATTACGACCAGGACGCCCCGCGGTCGCTGGCCACCGACTTCCGCCGTGGATCGTTCGGCGACGCGGTCGAGAATGAGCGGGCGCGCGACCTGAACGACGGCGCCAATTTCCGCCGCGCCCGGTTGGGCGTGGAGGGCAAGGCGTTCGGCGACTGGGAGTACAACTTCCTCTACGACTTCGGCGGCTCGGGCGTCGAAGAGGCCGGCCGGATCAGCGCCGCCTGGGTGCAGTACAACGGCCTCGGCCGCTGGAAGATCAGGGCCGGCGCCTTCTCCCCGCCGGGCGGTCTGGAAGAGGCGGTCTCCACCAACGGCTCGCTGTTCGCCGAGCGCGCCGCGGCCTCCGAGCTGATCCGAGGCATCGCCTCTGGCGACGGGCGGACGGCGGCCATGCTTTGGGCCAACGGCGAGCGCTGGACCGCCTCGCTCGCCTGGACCGGCAATCTGATCGGCTCCCAGACCTTCGATGAGCAGTCGGCCTTCGTCGGCCGGCTGACCTACGTGCCCGCCCGCGGGACGGACTGGCTGGTCCACCTGGGCTTCAACAGCACGGTGGTGATTGAGCCGCCGGCCAGCGGGCCGGACGTGGAGAACCGCGTCCCGACGAACATCCGACTGCGGGAGCGGCCGGAGATGCGGGTCGACGGCACGCGGCTCGTGGACACCGGCAACATCGACGCTGAGGGCCTCTCGACGCTCGGGCTGGAGTTCGGGGCGCAGCGGAAGAACCTCTACGTGCAGGCCGAATGGTTCGGCATCGACGTCCAGCGGCGCGCCAGCGTGCTGTCCGATCCGAACTTCTCCGGCTGGTACGTGCAGACCGGCTGGACGATCACCGGCGAGCCGCGCCGCTATCAGCAGAACAACGGCACCTTCGACGCCCCGCGCGGCGAGAAGCCGTTCAGCTGGAAGGACCGCTCGCCGGGCGTCTGGGAGCTGGGCCTCCGCTACTCGGTGCTGGACCTGAACTACCTGGCGGGCGGGCCGGGCACGGCCCCCGTCGCCTCTGCGATCCGCGGCGGCGAGCAGGAGATCTTCACCGCCGGCCTGAACTGGTACCCGAACGCCAACGTCCGCTTCCAGGCCGCCTGGCAGTACGTGACCGTCGACCGCCTCTCGCCTGGCGGAACCGCCTTCGGCGCCGCCCCGGCGACGCCCCCCGCGGGCGCCCAGGTCGGCCAGGACCTCAGCATCTGGTCCTTCCGCACCCAATACGCCTTCTAATCGGAGCCCACTTAGATGAGCAGCTTCACCCATCCTTCCCGACGCGCCCTGATCGCCGGGGGCGCCGGCGCCGCCGCGGCCCTCGCCGTCCCCGGTCTCGTCCAAGCGCAGGCGGGGAAGGGGATCACCCTTCTCAACGTCAGCTACGACCCGACCCGCGAGCTCTACAAGGAGGTCAACGCCGCCTACGCCGCCTACTGGAAGAAGCAGACCGGCCAGTCGATCGGCATCCAGCAGAGCCACGGCGGCTCGGGCAAGCAGGCCCGCTCGGTGATCGACGGCCTGGCCGCCGACGTGGTCACCCTGGCGCTGGCCTACGACATCGACGAGATCGCCCAGCGATCCAAACTGCTGCCGGCCAACTGGCAGTCGCGCCTGCCGCACAACTCCGCTCCGTACACCTCGACGATCGTTTTCCTGGTCAAGAAGGGCAATCCCTGGAAGATCCGGGACTGGGGCGACCTGGTGAAGCCGGGCATCGAGGTGATCACGCCCAACCCGAAGACCTCCGGCGGGGCGCGGTGGAACTACCTGGCCGCCTGGGCCTGGGCGCTGAAGCAGCCGGGCGGCAATCCGGCCAAGGCGCAGGCCTTCGTCCAGCAGCTCTACAAGCAGGTGCCGGTGCTCGACACCGGGGCGCGGGGCTCGACGACGACCTTCGCCCAACGAGGCCTGGGCGACGTGCTGCTCGCCTGGGAGAACGAGGCGCACCTCTCGATCGAGGAGTTCGGGCCCAAGTTCGACATCGTCTATCCCTCGGTGTCGATCCTCGCCGAGCCGACCGTGGCGCTGGTCGACAAGGTGGTCGACCGCAAGAAGACCCGCCACCAGGCGACCGGCTACCTGAACTTCCTCTACAGCCCCCTGGCCCAGGACCTCATCGGCAAGCACCACTTCCGCCCGCGCGACGCCAAGGCCGCCGCCAAATGGGCGCGCAAGTTTCCGAGGATCCCGCTGGTGACCATCGACGATACGTTCGGCGGCTGGCGGAAGGCCCAGGCGACCCACTTCGCCGACGGCGGCGTGTTCGACCGCATCTACAAGCCGGGATAGGGAATGGCCGCTTCGAAGGGCTTGGGGCGCTGGCGAGAACACAGCGTCCTGCCGGGCTTTGGCCTGGCGATGGGGTTCACCCTCGTCTACCTGTCGGCGATCGTCCTGATCCCGCTGGTCGCGCTCGCCGTGCGCCCTTGGGAGCTGGGCGTGGACGGGGTCGTGCGCACGCTCACCGAGCCGCGCGTGCTGGCGGCGTTGAAGCTGAGCTTCGGCGCCTCGGCGCTGGCGGCCCTCGTCAACGCGCCCTTGGGCCTGCTCGTGGCATGGGTCCTGGTCCGCTACGAGTTCCCCGGCCGGCGGCTGCTGGACGCCCTTGTCGACCTGCCGTTCGCTCTCCCCACGGCCGTGGCCGGCATCGCGCTGACCGCGATTTATGCGCCGAACGGGCCGATCGGGAGCCTGGCGGAGAAGATCGGCCTGAAGACCGCCTTCTCGCCGATGGGCGTGTTTATCGCCCTCTTGTTCATCGGCCTGCCGTTCGTGGTGCGCTCGGTGCAGCCGGTGCTGCAGGATCTCGACCGCGAGGTGGAGGAGGCGGCCCGCACGCTCGGCGCCACGGACCTGCAGCGGATCGTTCAGGTGGTGCTGCCGGCCGTCACGCCGGCGCTGCTGACGGGCGTCGGCCTCGCCTTCGCACGGGCGGTCGGCGAGTACGGCTCGGTCATCTTCATCGCCGGCAACCTGCCGCTGATCTCCGAGATCGCGCCGCTGCTGATCATCATCAAGCTGGAGCAGTACGACTACGCCGGCGCCGCGGCCGTGGGCCTGGCGATGCTGGCGATCTCCTTCGGGGTGCTGCTGGCGCTGAACCTCGTGCAGACCTTCCTCTCCCGGCGAGGCGTGGCATGAACCCTCGGATCGAACTCCCCGGGATCGCGCCGCTGCTGGTCCTGGCCGCCGTAGCGGTCCTGACCGTGCTGATCCTGCTGCCGCTGGGTACGGTGTTCGTCGAAGCGTTCCGCAACGGCGTCGCCGGCTACCTGGAGCCTCTGCGCGAGCCGGACGCCTGGTCGGCCATCCGCCTGACGCTGACCGTGGCGGCGATCTCCGTGCCGCTGAACGCCATCTTCGGCGTCGCCGCCGCCTGGGCGATCGCCAAGTTCGAGTTCAAAGGCAAGAGCGTCCTCCTGGCCTTGATCGACCTGCCGTTCTCCGTCTCGCCCGTCATCTCGGGTCTCGTTTGGGTGCTGCTGTTCGGGGCCCACGGCTGGTTCGGGCCGCAGCTGGAGGCGGCGGGAATTAAGGTGATCTTCACGACCACCGGCCTGGTGCTGGCGACCCTGCTCGTCACCCTGCCGTTCGTCGCCCGAGAACTGATCCCGCTGATGCAGGAGCAGGGCTCGGACGAGGAGGCGGCGGCGATCACGCTCGGGGCCGGCGGCTTCACCACTTTCTTCCGGGTCACCCTGCCCAACATCCGCTGGGCGCTGCTCTACGGGGTGCTGCTCTGCAACGCCCGGGCGATGGGGGAATTCGGCGCGGTCTCCGTGGTGTCCGGCCACATCCGCGGCCTGACCAACACCCTGCCGCTGCACGTGGAGATCCTCTACAACGAGTACGATTTCGTCGGGGCCTTCGCCACAGCCTCCCTGCTGGCGGGCCTTGGCCTGGTGACCCTGATCGTCAAGACCGGCCTCGAACTTCGATACGCCGGTGAACTGCGGGCCATGCGCCGCCACTGAACGGAAACCCATGAGCCTATCGATCAAGTCCGTCGCCAAGGCGTTCGGCCGCTATCCCGCCCTGCGGGACGTCTCGCTGGAAGCGCGCCAGGGCGAGTTCCTGGCCCTGCTCGGCCCCTCGGGGTCGGGCAAGACCACCTTGCTGCGCATCCTCGCCGGCCTCGAACAGGCCGATGGCGGGGAGGTGAGCTTCCAAGGCGAGAACTTTCTCTCGCTCCCGGCCCGCGAGCGGCGGGTGGGGATGGTGTTCCAGCACTACGCCCTGTTCCGCCACATGACCGTGGCCCGCAACGTCGCTTTCGGCCTGTCCGTCCGGCCGCGATCGCAGCGCCCGCCCAAGGCCGAGATCGACAAGCGGGTCGCCGACCTTTTGCGCCTCGTCCAACTCGACGGGCTGGCGGACCGCTACCCGGCCCAGCTCTCGGGCGGCCAGCGGCAGCGGGTGGCGCTGGCCCGGGCGCTGGCGATCGAGCCGAGGATGCTGCTGCTCGACGAGCCGTTCGGGGCCCTCGACGCTAAGGTCCGCCGTGAGCTGCGCCACTGGCTGCGCCGCATCCACGACGAGACCGGCGTGACGACGGTGTTCGTCACCCACGACCAGGAGGAGGCGCTGGACCTGGCCGACCGCGTCGCCATCCTCAGCGAAGGCGAGCTGGTGCAGGTGGGCCCGCCGCAGGAGGTCTACGAACGGCCCCGCTCGGCCTTCATCTTCGATTTCCTGGGCGCCTCGTGCCGGCTGCCGGGCGAGGTGGACGGCGGCAAGCTGCGCGTCGAAGGCTGGGAGGCGCCCGCGCCGGAGGGCGCCCCGCAGGGGCGGGTGGACGTCTTCTTCCGCCCTCACGAGGTCTCGCTGCTGCCGCCCAATGAGTCGGGCGTTTCCGCGACGGTGCGCAACATCTTCGCCGCCGGTCCGGTCACCCGCGTGGAGTGTGCGGTCGGCGACGAGCGCCTGGAAATTCACGGCTCTGCCCAGAGCCTGCCGGAGGGGCTCGCGGCGGGCCAGCCGGTGAAGCTGAAGCTGGTGCGGCCGAGCCTGTACCCCGCAGCCTGACCCCACTCCGCTCATCCCGGCGAAAGCCGGGACGAGCGGTCAAGCGGGACGCGCAGTCAGCTCAGTTGAGGCGCCAGTAGACGTCGCCGTCGGGCCCTGCCAACGCCTCGCCCGCACGGCCGACCGGTTCGGTCTTGCCGTTGGTGAGGAAGTCGATGGCGGCCTCTTCGGACGGCGGGACCTTGGCGAGGAACCGCTGGCCGGCGGGGCCGCGGCCGACGATGACCCCGAATTTAGGCCGACCGTCGCGTTCGTAGAGGACCGTGTAGGTCTCGATGGTCCCGGGGCCGGTGTAGGCCTCATCGAGTTCGGGCACGGGCTCACGGGCTGCGTCAGCCTCGGCCTGGAAGTCGAAGTCGCGGCGCACCGTCTCCAGCGGGAAAGGCTCGCGGCTCAGCACGATGGTGTGGTTGTTGGTGGCGTAGCCGCCGTTGGCGAAGAGCAGGCCCTTGCGGCCGCTCTCGCGCAGCTTCAGCACCATGCTGACCACGGCGTGGCTCATGTAGTTGCCGATGGGGCCGCCGCCGAAGGTCAGGCCGCCGAACACGGTGGCGGGCTTCTCCACCGGCCAGCCGATCACCCGCCGGGCCATCTTCGGCACGCAGGGGAAGCAGCTGTAGAGCTCGACGAAGTCGAGGTCGGATGCGGTGACGCCGTTCAGCTCCAGCGCCCGGTTCAGCGAGACGGCCATGCTGACCGAGCGGTCGTAGCGGTCGCGCCGCAGGTAGTCGCCGGGCTCGTGGGCGGCCGCGCCGGCGCCGACGAAGACCAGCCGGTCCTCGGCGACGCCTGCCTCGCGAGCGGCGGCCAGGCTGGTGACGATGAAGCCGGCGCCCTGGTTCACCGAGGAATTGGCGACCATCAGCTTGTTGTAGGGGAAGGCGATAGGCCGGTTTTCGGAGGAGGGCGTGACGATGGCCTCCGGCGGCGTCGGCTTGCGGATCCAGGCCCCGGGGTTCTCCGCCGCCACCTGCGAAAAGCGCGACCAGATCTCGCCGCTCTCGGCCTGGGCCTGCGCGAAGGTCTGGCCGTACGCGGCGCGGCCGGCGTTCTCGTAGAGCGGGTAGACATCCACCGGCGCGGTCAGGCCATAGCGCTGGCGCAAGGAGGGCGGCCCGGCGCGGCCCGTGGCCTGGCGCAGCGGGTTGTGGGCGGAGGGATCATCGCCCGCCTTCAGGGCGGCGAGCTGGGCGGCGGTGCGCAGGGCCTCGCCGCCGGTCACGGCGGCGACCTGGATCTCGCCCTCGGCGATCCGCCGGGCCGCCTCGTTGAGCATCAGGATCGGCGTGTCGCCGCCAGGGTAGGAGCTCTTGTAGCAGAGCTTGGGCGTGATCCCGAGCCTGGCCGCCAGCGGGCCCGAGACGTCGCCGAGCTCGCGGAACGAGAGCTGATCGACCACCGAAAGGGAGTCCAACCGGCCGATCCAGCCGCCGCCAGCGTCGCGGTCGGCCTCCCGCAGGGCGGCCTCCATCAGGCCGACGGGATCGAGGCCCTCGCGCGGGTCCTTCGGCCGGTCGTTGACCTGGCCCACACCCACGATCACCGGGATTCGCGCGGCGTCGTCACTCATCGTCCGGTCCCTCACTCGAAAATATCAGCGGCCCTGCCACACGGGCGCACGCTTCTCGGCGAAGGCGCGGGGGCCCTCGCGGCCGTCCTCGGAGCGCAGCAAGGCGCCGATCTCCGCGCGGGTCTGGGCCCAGGCGGCCTCCTCGGAGGCAATCTTGCCGTGCTGGATCCCGAGCGCGATGCGCTTGGAGGCCTGCACCGCCAGCGGGGCGTTGGCGGTGATCCGCGCCGCCATCTTCAGCGCGGCGTCCAGCACCTGGGCCTGTGGGGCCACGGCGTTGATGAAGCCGAGCTCCAGCGCCCGCTGGGCGGAGATCGGCTCGCCGGTCAGCATCATCTCCATGGCGATCTTGCGCGGCAGCTGTTGGGCCAGGCGAAAGGCCCCGCCGGCGGCCGCGAGGATGCCGCGCTTCACCTCCGGCAGGCCGAAGGTGGCGGTCTCCGAGGCCACGGCCAGGTCGCTGGCGAGCGTCAGCTCCGTCCCGCCGCCCAGCGCCGTCCCGTTCACTGCCGCGATGGTCGGCTTGGAGATGTGGTGCTCGACGTAGCCGGCGAAGCCCCAGGCCTGCTCGCGCTCGCCGACTGCGAAGGGCTCTCGGTTGGCGAGCGCCTTGAGGTCCGCGCCGGCGCAGAAGGACTGGTCGCCCGCGCCGGTGATGATCACCGCCCAGACGTCCGGGTTGCTGTCGGCCTCCTCCAGCGCCTCGCCGACGCCGACGGTGACGGCGCGGTTCACGGCGTTGCGCGCCTCGGGCCGGTTGAGGGTGACGATCATCACCCGCTCCCGGCGGTCGACCAGGACGGCTTCGCTCACGCGCTCACCGCCTCGCCGGCCCCGGCCTCGGCCACAGCCTTGGCCGCGCCGTAGTCGGCCTTGCCGTTGCTGGCCCGCAGGGACCGGTCGGCGACGAAGATGCGCTTGGGCGTCTTGTAGCCGGCCAGCGATTTCCGCACGTGCGCCTTCAGGGCCGCCTCGTCGAGGTTGTGGCCGGGCGCCAGCTCGACGACGGCGGTTACCGCCTGGCCCCACTTCTCGTCGGGTACGCCGACCACCAGGGCGTCCTCGATGCTGGGGTGGGTCTTGAGGGCCTCCTCGACCTCCTCGGGGAAGACCTTCTCGCCGGCGGTGTTGATGCAGGCGTTGCCGCGGCCGAGCAGGGTCAGCGTCCCGTCCGCCTCGACGATGCACCAGTCGCCGGGGATCGAGTAGCGGACGCCGTCGATCACCCGGAAGGTGCGGGCCGTCTTCTCCTCGTCCTTGTAGTAGCCGACCGGGTTAGGGGGGCCGAGGGCGACCAGGCCCCGCACGCCGGAGCCGGGTTCGACCGGCTGGTCGTTCTCGTCGAACACGCGGCAGCGCTCGCCGATCATGAACTTGGCGGTCTTCACCTCGCCCATCTTGGTCATGATCGAGCTGCCCATCCCCAGGGCCTCCGAGGAGGAGAAGGCGTCGCTCAGCATCGCCTGGGGCATGTGCTCCAGCAGGCCGCGCTTCACCTCCAGGCTCCACATGACGCCGGACGAGACGACCATGGCGACGGAGGAGACGTCCCAGCGGCCGGGGTTGGCGTTCAGCGCGTTGAGGATGGGGCGGGCGAAGCTGTCGCCGACGATGGTCAGCGACTGCGGCTTGTGGCCGGACACCGCGTCCAGCATCTCCTCGGCGTCGAAAGTCTCGCCGGTGAGGGTGACGACGCAGCCGCCGGACAGGTGCGCGCCCAGGGCGGTCAGCAAGCCGGTGCCGTGCATCAGCGGTGGGGCGATCAGCACGCGCCCACCCGGGCCGATCTTGCGGGTGTGCTCGCGCAGCTCCTCCAGGGTCTCCGGCACCGTGCCCATCTTCCGGGCGGCGCTGAGGGTGATCTCGCGCAGGTCGTGGTGCGGCCACATCACACCCTTCGGCATGCCGGTGGTGCCGCCGGTGTAGATGAAGAACAGGTCCTCGCCCGACCGCTCGATGTTCAGCGGGGCGCCGTCGCCTTCGTTCGCGAGCTTGTCGAACGTCTCGGCGAAGGCGGCGGTCTCGCCGCTCTCGGAGACTTCGACCCACGTCTTCACCTTGGGCAGGCGCGGACGGATCTGCTCCACGGCCTCGCGGAACTCCGAGGCGTAGACCACGGTCTGGGCATCGGAATTGTCGAAAATGTACCAGACCTCGTCCGGCGTGTAGCGGTAGTTGACGTTGACGTGGGTGAGCCGCGCCTTGAAGCCCGCCGCGACCGCCAGCATGTATTCCGGCCGGTTGCGCATGTAGACGGCGATCTTGTCGCCGGGGACGGCGCCGCGGGCGATCAGGGCCCTGGCGAGGTTGTTCGTGGCGCGCGTCGCCTCGCTCCAGGGGATCGTCCGCTCGCCGTGGATGAAGGCCGGCGCCTCCGGCGGCAGCACCGGTTCGATGGCGTCCAGGATGTCTCCGAAATTCCAACCCACGCGTCTGTCTCCCTAGATCTTTGTCGTTGTGGGGCTTGGCGCCCTCTAGCTCGTGCGAACCTCGCGGAACGGGATGTCCCGGTCCACCTCCGGCTCCTTGGGCAGGCCCAGGACCCGCTCGCCTATGATGTTGCGCTGGATTTGGTCGGTGCCGCCGCCGATGGAGGTGAAGTAGGCGTTCAGCGTCAGGAAGTTGGCGTCCTCCGCCCGCGGATGGTCCGGCCCCTCCAGCAGGCTGGCGGCGCCGAGGATCAGCGTCCGGACGCGCGCCTCCTCGTGCAGGATGCGGCTCATGGCGAGCTTGCCGAGGCTCATCAGCGCCGAAGTCGTGCCCTGCTTCAGGTCCGCCTTGGCCCGGGCGCTGTTGAGGGCGTTGAGCTTCTTCAGGCCCACCACCCTGGCGATCTCCTGGCGGATCAGCGGATCGGAAAGCACGCCGGCCTCGCGAGCCAGCGCGATCAGCGGCTCGCCAGGGCCCTCGGACACTCCGCTGCGGGGGCCTCTGGCGCCTTCGCCCATCACCGAGCGCTCGTAGGCCAGCGCGGTCTGCAGCACGCCCCAGCCCTGGCCCAGCTCGCCCAGCAGGTTCTCGGCCGGGCAGACGGCGTCGGTGATGAACACCTCGTTGAACTGGCTCTCGCCGGTGATCTGCCGCAGCGGGCGGACCTCCACCCCGGGTTGCTTCATCGGCAGGAAGAAGAAGCTGATGCCGCGGTGCTTGGGCACGTCCCAGTCGGTGCGGGCGATCAGCATCCCGTAGTCGGCGCTGGCGGCGTAGCTGGTCCAGACCTTCTGCCCGTTGACGACGAAGTGGTCGCCCTGGCGGTCGGCGCGGGTGCGGACGCCGGCCAGGTCCGAGCCGGCGCCGGGCTCGGAATAGAGCAGGCACATGCCGACCTCGCCGCGCAGCAGGGGCGCGAGCAGCTTGTCCTTCAGCGCCTGGGTCCCGCGCGCGAGCAGGGTGTTGGCCCACAGGTTGGTGCGGTCCTGGCCTGTGCCCGGCGCGCCGACGGCGGCGAACTCGCGCTCGACGATGCGGCCTTGCGCATCGCTCAGGCCCCGGCCCATCCATTCAGTCGGCCAGCGGGGGACGGCCCAGCGGCCCTCGACGACCTTGGCCATCCAGGCCTTGCGCTCGGCCTCGCCCTGCAGCGGGTCGGTCCAGTGCGCAGCAAGCCAGGCGCGGACCTCCTCGCGCAGGCTCTCGTCGGTGACCGGCAGGGCGGCGTCGTCAGCCATGGGCGGCCTCCAGTTCGGCGACGTAGCGCTCGCGGTGGAACGAGGGCCCGCCGAACAGCTGGGCGTCGGCGCGGGCCCGGCGCAGGTAGAGGTGGGCCGGGTGGTTCCAGGTGAAGGC
>NZ_DATAGM010000074.1:0-7819 GCF_036263695.1 Phenylobacterium sp. | reverse complement strand
ACGGCCTCGTCGAGATGGGTCTCGAGCAGCCAGTGACCGGCGTCCTCGAAGATGTGCAGTTCGGCGTCCGGGAGGTCGCGCAGGTAGGCGCGGGCGGCGGGCTCGGGCATGTAGCCGTCCTTGGGGCCCCAGAGGATCAGGGTCGGCGGGCGGTGCTCGCGCAGGTAGGCCTGATAGCGGGGGAACCAGGCGAGGTTTTCCTTCAGCCCGGCGATGACGTCCGTGGCGATCTCGCGCCGGCGCGGGGTCATCAGCGCCCAGTGCAAATGCCAAAGGTCCGGCTGGATCTCCTCGGCCTCGGGCGGGGCGACCTCGTTCAGGAATTCCTCCTTGAAGCCTTCCAGGCTGACCGCCTCGCCGAGCTTCTCGCGCGGCTGCGGCGTCGGATTGCGGAAGAATGCCTGCAGGGGCGCGTATTTCGGGCCGAGCGCGTCCTCGTAGATGTCGCCGTTCTGGATGATCAGGGCCGCGATCCGCTCCGGCCGGCGGATCGCCAGCCGCAGCCCGATCTGCGAGCCGAAGTCGTGCAGGTAGAGGGCGAAGCGGCCGAGGCCCACCGCGTCGGCGAACCGCTCCAGGAAGGCGGCATAGCCGTCGAAGTCGTAGGCGAAGTCGTGGGGCGTGTCGCTGTAGCCGCAGCCGGGGAAGTCCGGCGCCACCAGCCGCCAGCGGTCGGCCAGCGCCGGAATGTAGTTGCGGAACTCGTAGGACGAGCAGGGGTAGCCGTGCGGCAGCAGGACGGCGGGCGCGTCCGGCGGGCCGTCCTCGCGATAAAAGATCTCGTAGCCGTCGAGCTTCAGCGTGCGGTGCTTGACCATGGGCGAGCCTCCTCAGCCCCCCGCCCGGTGGGTGTCAGAACGCCGTCGGCCGCGGCGGGTTCTCAGTAGCGGCTGCCCGGCCGGTCCTCGACGGAGTGGCCCCGGGTGGGGATCAGGATCGAGCGCTTGAAGCTGCAGACCACCTCGTCGCGCTGGTTCTTGCCGAGGGTGCGGATGGTGACGATCCCCTGATTGGGCCGCGACTTCGAGGGGCGCACGTCCAGCACCTCGCTCTCGGCGTAGAGGGTGTCGCCGGCGAACACCGGGGCAGGGAACTTCACCTCGTCCATGCCGAGGTTGGCGATGGCCTTTTGCGAGCAGTCGGTGACGCTCATGCCGATCATCAGCGCCAGGGTGTAGGGGCTGACCACCAGGTTGCGGCCGAACTCGCTGCCCTTGGCGTACTCGGCGTCGAAGTGCAGCGGGTGGGTGTTGAGGGTCAGCAGGGTGAAGAGGTGGTTGTCATACTCGGTCACCGTCTTGCCGGGGCGGTGCTCGTAGACGTCGCCGACCGTGAAGTCCTCGAGGTAGCGGCCGAAGCTCTCGCGGTAACGCTGCGGCCCGACTTCCTTCCAACCCTGCACCATCTGGATCTCCCTGGTTCGGCTGCGATCCTGTGGCCTGAGCGGCCCCGCTCGTCTAGATCGCGTGAAAGTCGAGGAGCGGCAGATGGCGGACGAGAGCTTTCCGGAGATCCGCGAGGCGGTGCGGCGCCTCTGCGCCCGCTTCCCCGGCGCCTATTGGCGCGAGCTGGACCGGGATCGCGCCTATCCGACGGCGTTCGTGAAGGCGCTCACAGAGGCGGGCTTCCTGTCGGTGCTGATCCCGGAGGCCTACGGCGGCTCGGGCCTGGGGCTGCGGGCCGCCGTGGCGGTGCTCGAGGAGATCCACCGCTCCGGCGCCAACGGGGCGGCCTGCCACGCGCAGATGTACACCATGGGCACACTGTTGCGGCACGGGACCGAGGCCCAGAAGCAAGCCTACCTGCCGAAGATCGCCTCAGGGGAGCTGCGGCTGCAGGCCTTCGGCGTCACCGAGCCGGACGCCGGCACGGACACTACCCGGATCGCGACCTTCGCCCGGCGTGAGGGCGACCGGTATGTGGTCAACGGCCGGAAGATCTGGATCAGTCGGGCCGAGCACTCCGACCTGATGGTGCTGCTCTGCCGGACGAGCTCCAGAGACGAGGCGGCCAAGCCTTCGGATGGCATGAGCGTGCTGTTGGTGGACATGCGCGAGGCGGTGGGGAAGGGCCTGACCATCCGGCCGGTGCGCACCATGCTCAACCACGCCACCACCGAGCTGTTCTTCGAGGATCTGGAGGTCCCGGTCGGCAACCTGATCGGCCAGGAGGGGAAGGGCTTCCGCTACATCCTCGACGGGATGAACGCCGAGCGGATCCTGATCGCCGCCGAGTGCATCGGCGACGCGCGCTTCTTCATCGACCGGGCGAGCGCCTACGCCCAGGAACGGGTCGTGTTCGGCCGGCCGATCGGCGAGAACCAGGGCGTGCAGTTCCCGCTGGCGAGAGCCTACGTCCAGGCGACCAGCGCCAGCCTGATGGTCGATGCGGCGGCCCAGCTGTTCGAGGCAGGCGAGCCCTGCGGGACCGAGGCCAACATGGCCAAGCTGGTGGCGTCCGAGGCCTCCTGGTTCGCCGCCGACATGTGCCTGCAGACCCACGGCGGCTTCGGCTTCGCCGAGGAGTACGACATCGAGCGCAAGTTCCGAGAGACCCGGCTCTACCAGGTGGCGCCGATCTCCACGAACCTGATCCTCAGCCACGTGGCGACCCACGTGCTGGGCCAACCCAAGTCGTTCTAGAGCCAGCTGAACAGGGTCTTGGGCAGGCCGAGGCGCCCGGCCATGCCGCGCCAGCCGCCGGCCCGGCGGGCGGCGGTCTCGGCCCGCTGGCGCAGATGGGGGGCGCAGGCGAGCATCCGGGCGCGGACCTGGTCGTCGGCTGGGATCCGCGCGTCGGACCAGAACCGCTCGTTGAGCAGGGCGTGCGCGCGCAGCAGGCGCACCCGCTCCAGCTGGGCGGCGTTGCGCTCGATACGGGCGACCAGCTCGTCGTTCCAGCGCGTGGGGCCCCTTAGCCGCTCGCTCGCCGCTCGGACTTCGCGGCAGCGCTCGGCGGGCAGCTCGTGCGGCCGCAGCAGGAAGTTGAGATCGACGAGCTGGATCACGGTCGTGGCGGCCAGGCCGTCGGCAGCCTGGTCGAGCGCCAGGCCCAGCAGCAGGTCGTGGGCGAGGGGCGAGCCATGGTAGTCGGCCGCCTGGCCGCGCAGCAGGTTGGGAGCCGCCTCGCGGCCGCGCCGGGCGACCAGGTCCAGCGCCTGCCAGCGGGCGTCCTGGGCGATGTCGTCCAACAGCTCGGGGATCAGCCGGGTGGCGCGTTGGACGGGCGCGTTCATGCCGCGGCTCCGGCGGCGGGAGCAGGCAGGCGCAAAGAACTCAACGGAAGCATCACGCACTCGACCCGACGAATCAGCTCCACAGACGAGGCTGCGGCGCATTCGGTGCAGAATAATGGCGAAGGTTGGTTCCCCCCGAACCCGCCGCGCCGGCGTGGCCCGGGGCTAGAAGCCTGCCAGCAGGCTCCCGCCATGATGCAGGAATCGTCGGAAGGTCAGGCGAAGGGCCATGGCGCTATTGCGCCGAGTCCCGGCCGGCCTGTCAAACGGCGCCCGGCTCACTTGTGTTCACAATTGCAGCTTCAGACCTCCAGCTGATCGAGCCAAACTCGCACCAGGTTCATCAGGTTGACCACATCTCCCGGCGGGCCGACCACGATGATCTTCAGGTGCTCGCGGGGCTCGTCGTAGACGACATCGGCGCGCAGGAGTGGGCCGTCCATCGGCTTGGCGTTCAGCGCGTTCGTCACCGTCCGCGCCCACTTCTGCGCCAGCGCCGGGCCGACGCCGGGGATGTCGACGACGGTGGTCACCGAGGGCCGCTGAGCCGGAGCCTCGCTCGGCGGGACGCCAGCGAAGGCGTCCAGGTCGGTCCTGCGGATGCGGTACGCCTTGCCGATTCGGCGCGCGGGCAGGCGACCCTCCCGGATGAAGCGCAGCACCGTTTTGGGGTGCAGCTTCAGCCGCTCGGCGGCGAAGTCGACGGTGCAGAGCTCTTCGGCCATCTCGGCCATGACTATAGGCCCGCTTCGGCGAGTCGCCTCAGCCGGCGCGGGCGATGGCCAGCGCCTTGTCGACGCCGGGCTCCGACAGGCCTGTCAGGAACCGCGCGAGCACGCTCTTGCCGACCGTCACCAGCGTCTCCAGCGGGCCGACCTTCAGCCGCCCCGCCGCGGCGGCGGCCTCCAGCTCGGCCGGGCTCATTGCGGAGAGGTCGTCCGCCGGATCATGCGCGGCCGCGCCGACGCTCAGCATCAGGGCGCCGTAGTAGAGGCGGGTCATCAGACGCATCAGGGTGAGCCTCGCCTGCAGGGCCGCATTCGGCGCCCGGCCCAGCCAGGCCTCCACCAGGACCTGCGCCTGATCCGGCGCGACGGCGGGGTGGTCCACCAGGATGGCGATGTCTGCGAGCGGGTCGTTGCGGAAGGCGGTCTCCCAGTCGACGAGCCACAGTCGCGCCCCGTCGAAGATGAAGTTGCCGGGGTTCGGATCGTTGTGGCTGGAGACCAGGGCGGCGGGGTCCCACGGGTAGGCCTCGCGGATCTGCGCCAGCGCCGCCTCGTGCGGGCCGAACAGCTCGGGCCGGTAGCGGCCGCAGGTCTTCAGGTAGGCGAGCATCCCCGCCAACAGGTCGGGATAGTCGCGCAGCGGCGGGAAGACCTCCGTCGCCTGCAGCCGGGCGATCAGCTCGCCCTGGGCGCGGGCGAGGGCGGCGGGCCCGCCAGGGAACGCGCCGATGGGCCGCGCTTCGATGAAGTCCACGATCGCGACGCGCGAGGCCGGGTCCAGGTGACGGACGGGCGGGGCGACCCCGGCCTCGGCGGCGATGCGCATGCAAGCGTAGCCGCGGTCGGGGTCGCGCATCACATCGCGCGGCGGCTCCAGCCGCATCAGGTAGGCGCGCCCGCCGGCTTCCACCCGATAGGTGAGGGCGCCCGAGGCGCCGCCGACGACCGGACGCACGTCCTGCATGCGGTCCAGGCCGAAGGCGGCGGCGAGCGCCTGGCGGGCTTCCTCGCGCCGGTTCTCGGGGATGACGTCGAGCATGGGCGATCTCCTGCCGCCAATATTCCACAATGTTCCGTAGTGGTCGAATTAACAGGATCAATAAGGAACAATCCGACTCTCGCGGCGGCTGCTAGGCTCCTACCCATGCGCGCCGACCTGACACCGCACCCCGACTGGCCCTGTCCCGCCGTCGAGACGATCGCCGTGGACGTCGCCCGGCCGGCGCACGATGCGCTGTCGTTCCGTTACGAGGTGACCGGCCGGATCGCCGAGCTGCGCCGGCCACCGGAGCGTCCGCCAGCCCGGACCGACGGCCTGTGGCAGACCACCTGTTTCGAGGCCTTCCTGCGGCCGGCAGGCGGCGAGGGCTATTTCGAGTTCAACTTCGCCCCGTCGGGGGAGTGGGCGGCCTACGCCTTCAGCGGCTACCGGGAGGGCATGCGGCCGCTCGAGCCGCTGGCGGCGCCGACCATCGTCACCACCGCTCGCCCGGATCGGCTGACGGTCGAGGTGAGCTTGTTGATGTCGGGCCTCGCGGACGGACCCTGGCGACTGGGCCTATCGGCGGTGATCGAGGGGCAGGACGCAGCCAAGGCCTACTGGGCTGTGACCCATCCGCCCGGCAAGGCCGATTTCCATCATCCCGATTGCTTCGCGCGCGATCTTCCCGAAGCTCTCACCCCATGAGATTCGGCCTCGATCGACTGCTGTCCGACCCCGCCCTCCGCGCCCCGCTCGCCGGACGCAGGGTGGCCTACCTGGCCCATCCGGCCTCGGTGACCCGCGACCTGGAGCACGGGCTGGACGCCCTGGCCGCGGCGGGCGTGAACCTCACCGCCGCTTTCGGCCCGCAGCACGGCCTGCGCGGCGACAAGCAGGACAACATGGTGGAGAGCCCGGACTTCACTGATCCGGCGCACGGCATCCCGGTGTTCAGCCTCTACGGCGAGGTGCGCCGGCCGACGGACGCGATGATGGCGCCCTGGGACGTGCTGCTGGTCGACCTTCAGGACCTCGGCTGCCGGATCTACACCTTCATCACCACGCTGCGGTACGTGCTGGAGGCGGCGGCCAAGCACGGCAAGGCGGTCTGGGTGCTGGATCGGCCGAACCCGGCCGGCCGGCCGGTGGAGGGGCTGACGCTGCGCGAAGGCTGGGAGAGCTTCGTGGGCGCCGGGCCCATGCCCATGCGCCACGGCCTGACCCTGGGCGAGCTCGGGCACTGGTTCATCGACCTCTTGAAGCTCGATGTCGAATACCGGGTCATCGAAATGGAGGGCTGGCGGCCGGACGAGGGCCCCGGCTACGGCTGGCCGCTCGGCGAGCGGACCTGGGTCAACCCCAGCCCCAATGCGCCCAACCTGTGGATGGCCCGCGCCTACGCCGGTACGGTGATGCTGGAGGGCGCGACTCTGTCGGAAGGCCGCGGGACCACCCGGCCCCTGGAGCTGTTCGGCGCGCCGGACATCGACGCCAAGGCCGTGATCGCCGAGATGCGGGCGCTGGCGCCTGAGTGGCTGGCCGGTTGCAAGCTGCGCGACTGCTGGTTCGAGCCGACCTTCCACAAGCATGTGGGCAAGCTCTGCCACGGGGTGCAGATCCACACCGAGGACCCCGACTACGACCACGCCGCCTTCCGGCCCTGGCGGGTACAGGCGCTGGGCTTCAAGGCGGTGCGGCGGCTCTATCCTGCTTACGAGATCTGGCGCGATTTCCCCTACGAGTACGAGATCGGCAAGCTGCCCATCGACGTCATCAACGGCTCGCCGTTGCTGCGCGAGTGGGTGGACGATCCGGACGCGGCGCCGGCCGACCTCGACGCCCTGACCAGGCCCGACGAGGCCGCCTGGGAAGAAGAACGGCGGCGGTACCTGATCTATTGAGGTCCGCGTTTCCGCTCCTAACTCCCGCCGCTTCGCAGGAGAGATAGGAGGTCAGCCCCGCTCCGCGGCCAGCCACTCCAGCAGCCCGGGGTTCTGCTCCTGCGGGTAGGTGTGGCTGAGGTCGGCGAGTTCGGTGAGGCTGACGTCGGCGCCGGCCATCGAGAGAGCCTGGAAGGCGCTGCGGGCGACCTCGATGGGGAACATCCAGTCCAGCGCGCCGTGGACGATGCGGATCGGCAGGTTGCGGAGGCGCTCGCGGTCCGCGAACTCGGCGAGCATCGGGTGGAACGAGGCCGCCACGGGCGCCAGGTGCGTGAAGGGCGAGCTGCCTTCGAGACCCGTCACATAGGAGAAAGTGCCGCCGTCGCTCATGCCGGTGAGCAGCAGGCGAGAGGTGTCGATCGACCAGCGCTCGGCGGCGAAGGCCAGGATGCGGTCCAGGTTCGGCGTGTCCTCGTCGGGGCCGGAGAGGGCCCAGGTGGGGCCGACCGAGGTGGGGGCGATCAGGATGGCCCCCTGGCTGCGGGCGTCCCGCAGCCAGCTCCACAGGAAGGCGCGGCCATGCCCGTTGCCGCCGTGCAGGGCCACCACCACCGGCCATTCGCGCCCGGCGTCGTAGTACTCCGGCACGTAGACGGAGAAGCCGCCCCTCTCGTCCCGGCTGTTGTCGAAGTGCAGGACACCGGCGCCTTCCGGCGCGCCGGCGGCGGACAGGCGGGTGAGCAGATCGCCGTCCGCGCGGCGGGCCGGTTCGATGAAGTAGCGGCTGACGGGCGGCAGGGTGGCGAGGCGATAGAGCGCTTCCTGGGCGAGGGAGAGGTGGCGCAAGGCACGGAAGCCGTGGCGCAGGTCGCCCTCGTCGAAGGCCGCGCCCAGGCCGTCGAAGGCGGCCAGCGTCTCGTCGGCGGCGGCCTCCAGCGCGCCGCGCACGTCGCCCAGGCCCTCGGGCCAGGGCGTCAGGCGCGAGCGGGCG
>NZ_DATAGM010000073.1:0-4124 GCF_036263695.1 Phenylobacterium sp. | reverse complement strand
TTGGGCCTGCTCCAGCGGCATGTAGATGAAGGCCTGGTCGTATTCGCTGACGCCCACGGTGAAGGTGCCGCCGACGATGTAGGTCTTGCGCTGACCCATGGAGCCGAAGGCCGTCGCCCCGCCGGTCGGCGAGACCAGGGTCAACGGATCGCCGGCCCGAACGCCCAACTGGCCCGCCAGCCGGTCGCCGACCAGGATCACGTCGCCGCCGAACTCGCCCTGGCCGAAGCCCTGAAGCGTGCCGGAAACGATGTTGGAGGAGACCAGCTTGGTGGCGCGAAGCTCGGCCGGGGAGATGCCCCGCACGATGGCGCCGGAGATCTGGCCGGAGCCCATGGCCAGGGCCTGGGCCTCCACGATCGGGGTCGCCTGAGTGACGCCGGGCAGCGCGCGCAGCCTGGCGGCCGTCGGCTCGTGGCCCGGGTTGGTGAGCACGCCGCCGGCCACGTAGACGTGGGCGCCGACGCCCAGCACGCGGCTTAGCAGCTCCGCGCGGAAGCCGTTCATCACCGACATGACGATGATCAGCACGGCCACCGACAGCATGATGCCGACGAAGGAGATGATCGAGATCAGCGTCGCCCCGCCCTGGCTGCGCTTGGCGCGCAGGTAGCGGAAGGCGAGCAGCCGTTCCCAGAAGCTGAAGGGCGCAGCGCGCAATCCGGTGGGGCTGGGCGCGCGGGAGTCGGGTGCGCTCATCCGGCCCCGTACGGATCGCGGATCGGCGGAAGCTGGATCAGGCCGAAGTGAAGCACCGCCCAGACAACGGCGAAGATCACCGTCGCGACCCAGGTGGTGGTGAGGAACTTGCGCTTCAGCTTGGGATCGACCGGCGCCCCGGGGTCGCCCCCGTCGCCCTTGTTGATCCCGGCCTCTGCGTGGCTCACCACGCCCAGCGGCAGCACGGCGAACAGCACCACCCACCAGATGGTGAGGTAGATGGCCACACCGGTCGTCAGGCCCATCAGTGAGGCTCCGCAGGCGTCTGCATCAGCTCCACAAGGACGCCGCCCATGTCCTTGGGATGGAGGAAGATCACCGGCACGCCGTGGGCGCCGATGCGCGGCTCGCCGTTCCCTAGCACAGTCGCGCCCTTGGCGCGCATCTCGTCGCGGGCGGCGAAGATGTCCGGCACCTCGAAGCAGACGTGGTGCTGGCCGCCCTTGGGGTTCTTCTCCAGGAAGCCCTTCAGCGGCGACTCCTCGCCCAGCGGCTCGATCAGCTCGATCTGGCTGTTGGGCAGGTCGACGAAGGCGACCCACACTCCTTGCTCCGGCAGCGCGCGCCTCTCGGTGATGGCGGTCGCGCCTAGCATCTCGCGGTACATCCGGGCCGACGCCTCAATCGAGGGCGTCGCGACCCCCACATGGTTCAGTCTGCCGATCATGCGGTGGATGTGACGAAGGTTGGCACGCCGCGCAACCCCTATGCGTCATCCCGGCGGTAGCGCAGCGAAGAGCCAGGACCCATTGATCGACGCGAGCGAGCTGGGTCCCGCATCGCGCCTGCGGCGCGTCCGGGATGACGGGCTATATCGTCGCCAGCGCCGCGCCGCCGTCGCCCGGACGGGCGGACTTACTCATCCGGGCCACCACGGCGTCGGGGCCGAACACCGCGCCGGTGGCGAACAGCGAGGCGATCTCGCCGGGCGGGACGCCGAAGCTCTCCAGCACCTCCTGCGAATGCTCGCCCAGGTCTGGCGTCGCGCGGATGTAGCCGCTCGGGGTGCGGGAGAAGTCGGCGAAGGCGCGCACGCTGATCACGTCCCCCAGCCGCGGGTGCTCCCAGATGTCGAACAGGCGGTTCTCCCACAGCCACTCGCTCTCGTAGGCCTCCACGCCGCGGATCGCCGGGGCGGCGGGGACCTGGGCCTTGCGCAGCCGGTGCAGCGCCTCCTCGCGGGGCATGCGGGCCAGGGCCTGGGCCAGGGCGTCGGCGAGCGGTCCGCGCCGCGGCGCGGCAAGCGCGGCCCCGGCGTCGGCCATCTCGAGGTCCAGCGCTCCGGCCAGCCCTCGGGCCTGCGCCTCGGTCTCGCAGACGATGGCGATCCAGCCGTTGGCGCACTCGTAGTAGCGGTGCAGAGCGCGCAAGCCGATGCAGTCGCGGTCGCCAAGATCGTTGGGCCGGCGGCCCTCGTAGGTGGTCACCTCGCCGTACTGGAAGGTCAGGCTCTGGGCCATCAGGCTGGTGATGATCTCCTGGCCCTCGCCGGTGCGGTCGCGGGCGTTCAGCGCTGCAATCACGCTGAAGGCGACGATCCCGGCGGTGGCCACGTCGTTGACCGGGATGGTGTGCAGGATCGGCTCGTCGTCGCCCCCCTGCCCGGCCATCATCCCGCCCTCCGCCTGCAGCAGCGGGTCGAACCCGGGCCGCGGCGCTCGCGCCCCGTCGCGGCCGTAGGCGGTGATCGAGCAGGAGATCAGCCGCGGATTGATGTTCTTGAGCGTCTGGTAGTCGATGCCCAACCGCTCGCGCACCCCCAGGCGGTAGTTGTCCACCACCACGTCGGCCTGGCGCACCATCTCGTAAAACAGCTCTCGAGCGGCGGGCATCTTCAGATCGATGCCCAGCCCCCGCTTGCCGCGGTTGTACGCCAGGAAGCCGCCGCCGTCGGAGCGGAAGGGATCGGCCTCGTGCGGCTCGATCTTGATCACGTCGGCGCCGAGGTTGGCCAGCACCGCCCCGGCGTAGGCGCCGGCGATGACGGTGCCTAGGTCCAGCACCCGCACCCCGCTCAGCGGCTGGTCGCCGTGCTCGCCGAACCGGCGTTCGGGCGCCGGGCGCGGGGCCCAGCCGGGGTCGCCCTCCAGCGGACGGGCCAGGCCGCGGACCGAGGCCGGCGTGGCGCACAGGCGTGCGGGCGGCGCCGGCATGTGGACTTTTCCGAATTCGGGATGGTCGAAGGTGAGCCGAAGCCCCGCCTCGGCGACGCAGTCGCTGGCGAACCACGCCTCGCGGCTGCCGACCGGGGCGGCCGGCACCGCGTGCTCCAGGAACAGCTCCAGCCACTCGGCTCTGGGCCGGTTCAGGAACACCGTCTTCAGCGTCTCCCGGGCGAGAGCCGGATCGGCGACGAACTCCAGCCAATGGTCGCCAAGCCCGAGCACCTCAACGGCCTTGTTGTAGAAGTTGGCGAACAGGGTGCCGAGGAACAGCCATTTGCCGTCGGCGCACTCGTAGAGCCGGTAGCTGGGCGAGGCGCCCAGGGGCTGGCCGCGCGGCAGGGGCGGCCCTGCCAGCATCTTCACCGGCCCGGTCACCTCGCTCATGCCGTGCAGGCCGCTGACGGTGACCGCCTGGCCGTGGCCGGAACGGGTGCGCTCGTAGAGGGCCGCTCCTATGGAGGCCGCGCCCATGACCGCCTGCCCGTAGTGGCAGAGCGGCAGGATCAGGTGGACCGGCTGGTCGGCGTAGGCGCCCTGGCGGAAGGCGACGCCGGTAAGCGCTGTGAGCAGGCTGTGATGGGACGGCAGGTGCGACCAGTCCCGGCTTGTCCCGTAGGGCGGCATCCAGACGTGGACGAGCGCCGGATGCGCCTTGGTCAGGGTGGCGGCGTCCAAGCCCAGCGCCTCCAGGGCGCCCGGCGCATGGTCGAACATCGCGACGTCGGCGAGCGCGATCAAATCCCGCGCCCGCTCCAGATCGCTTTCCTTCGCAAGATCAAGCGTCACCAGGCGCTTGTTGCGGTTCCAGGTGATGTAGCCGGGGTGATCCTTCAGCCGATCGCCCCCGGGCGGCTCGACCTTGATGATGTCGGCTTCGTAGTCGCCGAGCAGCATCGCCGCCATTGGCCCCGCCAGGCCTTGAGTGAAGTCGACGATCCGCACGCCCGCAAAGGCCGACATCAGCGCTCTCCTCCCGCGGCCGTGTGCCCGGCCTTTCAGGCCATGAAAGCTTCACGGAACACGGTCGGCAAGTGCCGTTACGTCAGAATCGCCGCCTGTTGGTTAGATTCTCAGGACCGTGGTCTCGACCACGGGCCGGCGGCCCCAGATTCGCTGGCTGGCCTTCTTGACGGCGCGGGAGAGTGCGGTCTCCACCGCCTCGTCCTGCCCCAGCGCCTCGCGGTTCATCCGTCCGAGGGCGTCCTCGGCCTCGTCCGCCAGGTCGTCGAGCACGTCGTC
>NZ_DATAGM010000072.1:0-2204 GCF_036263695.1 Phenylobacterium sp. | reverse complement strand
GGGTCGGCAACGACCACGTGGTGGTCCAGGTCGCCCGCTGGGAGAAGGTGAACGGCAACGCGTACCGCATGGAGCGGAACATCGCCTTCACGGCGCAGGGGCAGCTCGCCTCAACCCTGCTCGCGAACGACGAGGCCTCGTCCTACTCCGTCCAGCATCCGCAGGTGGCGCTGTTCCATGAGCCGCCGAAGGCGCTCGTCCTGGGCCTCGCCTGGTCGATGGGGCCGAGCCGCGGCTTCGACACCCACGCCGCCCGCAAAGGCGCCGACTCGCCGTTTGTCGCCGCGCTCTGGGGCGTGGATCCGGCCACCGGCAAGGGATCCGTCGTCGAACGGGGCGGCTACGACACGTGGAGCTGGGACGTGGACCGCTCGGGCGCGCCGCGGGTTCGCTACGACGTCGACGAGATCTCGCGGGCCTTCTCGATCCACGTGCGCGGCAAGGGCCAGAACCGCTGGACGGTCCTGGAGCGCGGCGACGACGTCGACGCCTCCATGGATTACATGGCCTATTCCGACCCGGATGACGGGGTCTACCTGCGCGAGACGGCGCAGGGCGCTGAGCGGGTGGTCCTTAAGAAGCTGAGCGACGGCTCGGTCACCCCGGTGGGCCAGCCCACGTCCGGCGCGACGCCCTGGCTGCAGATGGATCCTTACCGAGGCGCAGCGGTGGCGGTGGTCGGCGGGACCGAGCGGCCGCAATTCCAGTGGCTCGACGCCGAGCTCGGCGCCGTCCACGGCCTGCTCTCGCGCGCCTTCAAGGACCGGACCGTCGGCCTCTATCACTGGTCGAAGGACCGCAGCCGGTTCATCGTCCGGGTGGAGGGACCGCAGGCGGGCCCCGCCTGGTTCCTGTACGACAAGGGCCGCAAGGAGCTGTCGCCGCTCGGAGAGGAGTATCCCGAGCTCGAAGGCGTGGAGCTGGGGGCGACCCGTTGGATCACGTACAAGGCCCGCGACGGGCTGGAGATCGGCGCCTACCTCACCTTGCCGCCCGCCAGCCTCGGGGTGACCAAGGCGCCGCTAATCGTCCTGCCGCACGGCGGGCCCGGCGCGCGGGACGAGTACACCTTCGACTTCCTGACCCAGTTCCTGGCGTCCCGCGGGTACGCGGTGCTGCGCCCGCAGTTCCGCGGCTCCGCCGGCTTCGGCAGGGCCTTCTACGAGGCGGGTCGCGCCGAGTGGGGCGGCAAGATGCAGACGGACCTGCTTGACGGAGTGGCAGCCATCCGCCCGATGGCCGAGGTCGACGCCGACCGGGCCTGCATCGTCGGCTGGAGCTTTGGAGGCTACGCGGCCTTGGCGGGCGTGAGCCTGCACCCGGGCGCCTACCGCTGCGCCGCGTCGATCGCCGGGATCTCGGACCTGAAGCTCATCCTGGCGCAGCAGGGCAGCACCCACGGCCGCGCCTCTGCAACCTTCCACGCGTGGCGGCGGATGCTAGGCAAGAATGGACCGAATTCGCCGGAACTGGTGAGCACCTCGCCGCTGCGGCAGGTCGCCAACATCCAGGCGCCGGTGCTGCTGGTGCACGGCGGTCAGGACACCATCGTCGAGCCGGTGCAGTCGGCGGCGATGCGCGACGCCCTGAAGGCGGCCGGCAAACCCGTCGAGCACCTGCTGCTGACTGACGACGACCACTACCTGCGCCGGCCGGGGTCGCGAACCCAGCTGCTGACCGCGCTGGAGGCGTTCCTGGCCAAGCACCTGCCGGTGCAGCCTAGGGCGGCAGCCGGGGCGTGACCCGCGTCGCCCGGCGGCTGCCGGAGTGGGGCGCGCCCATGTTGTCAGCCATGCCGCCGCCGTAGTCGGGATCGCCGATGTTGTCGGAGCCCACCGGCGCGACGCCGGGCGGCTCGGGCGGCAGGGGAGAGACGCCGGCGGCGCGGTCGAAGGCGGCGCGCTTGACGGGCGAGATTCCCGCCGTGGGGCCATAGTCGGGGCCTTGGGCGCGGCGGGCGCCCATCCGTTCGGCGCAGCGTTCCCGTTCATCGCGGCTGAGGCGCGCCTGATCCTCGCAACCCAGCCGGCCCCGGAGCACGCCGCCCAAGTCGGGGAAGGCAGGGGCGCCGGCCGGCCCCGGCTGGGGCTGCGGGCCGGGCGTCCGGAGCAGCAGGGGCGGGATCGCGCCGTCCGCGTCGGCGGGCCGACGCGGCGTGCGGGGCTGCAGGGGGCGGAGCGGGGCAGGGGTGTCGGCGCTCGGCG
>NZ_DATAGM010000071.1:0-2915 GCF_036263695.1 Phenylobacterium sp. | reverse complement strand
TCCTTCCAGCTCGACACCGGCCGGCTGGTCTTCTCTCCCGAGGGGCTGCAGCCGGCGCAGCTGTCGCCGGCGGCGGTGCTGATCGCCTCGCCGGCCGAGGGCGAGGCCCGGTTCGTCGGCGGCTTCACCTGGAGTCCGGGTCGCGAGGGGAGCGGCGGCGTGCTGACCGTCCCGAGGCTCGACTTCCGTGGACCCGTTGGCATGGTCCGCGGGCTATCCACGGAGGTCCAGGTCACCAGCCTGGCCCCGCTCGTCACTGCGCCGGACCAGGTGGCCCGCGCCGAGCGCATCGAGGCCTTCGCGCCGCTCACCGACGTGGTCGCTACCGGCCGCGTCGAAGGCGAGGCGCTGCACCTGGCTTCGGCCAGCGCGACCGCGGGGCGGGGCAAGGTAGATGTCGAGCCGATGACCATCCCGTTCGCCCCCGGGGGAAGCTGGAGCGGAGCGATGCGGCTGGACGACGTTCACCTGGGGGACCTGATCGAGGCCTCGCCGCTGGCCGAGCAGATGGACCTCCAGGCCAAGGTGGACGGGCGCGTGCCCTTCCAGGTGGGGCCGCAGGGCGTGCGGGTCTCGGGCGGGGAGATCCACGCGGTCGAGCCCGGCCGGCTCTCGATCAAGCGCGAGGCGCTGACCAGCGTCGCCGCCGAGGGCGGCGCGCCGGAGGCGGAGCCAAACCTGACTGTCGACTTCGCGTATCAGGCGATGGAGAACCTGGCGTTCTCGCGGCTGGCCGCCGAGATCGACAGCCGGCCGGAGGGGCGCCTGGGCGTCATGTTCTACATCACCGGCGAGCATGATCCGCCCAAGCGTCAGGAGCTGCGGCTCAGCTGGTGGGACCTGATCGGCCAGCGGTTCCTGAACCGCACGCTGCCGCTACCGTCCGGGGTGAAGGTCGACCTGGCCCTCGACATGTCGCTCAACCTCGACCAACTGCTCGCCGATTGGGGCGAGTACCAGAGGCTGACCGGCGGCCACGGCGGCGGTTCAGCCACGGTTCAGCCCGACTCGCTCACTACCGGTTCCGACAGTTCCCCGGGAGGACCACCTTGACGCCTCATCGCCCGGCCTCGCGCCGCTCCATCCTCGCGCTCGGCGGCCTCGCCCTCCTGACCAGCGCCTGCACCCCGACGGTGCGTGTGGAGGTCGCGCCGATCACCATCTATGCGAAGCTGGAGCACGACGTGCGCGTGCGACTTGGCGAGGACGTCAAGGCGCTGATCCAGCAGAACCCGAACCTGTTCTAGGAACATACGGACATGACAAGGCAAAAAGCCTTCGCCGCTATTGCTGGAGCCGCCGCGGCGCTGATGCTCGCGACGACCGCTTCCGGCCAGTCGGCGGCCGACAAGGCCGCGGTCGATGCGGCCAAGGCGCAGGGGATCGTGGGCGAACAGTCGGACGGCTTTCTGGGGTTCGTTAAGGGCGGCGGAGACGGCGCCCTGCGGGCCGCGGTGGCGGCCATCAACGGCGGCCGCGCCCAGGTGTACCGCGAGGCGGCTCAGCGCAACGGGGTCAGCCCGGAAGCGGCCGGGGTCGCCGCCTTCCAGGAGGTGATCCGCAATCGGATCGGCTCGGGCGAGTACTACCGCGACGCCAGCGGGAACTGGGTCCGCAAGTAGGGCTCAGTTGGTGCGGCGCAGGGGCGGGCCGCGGTGGCCGCGCCCCATCCGCTGCGCCTTCACCAGGCTCCAGCCCTCGCAGGTGAGCAGGTAGGCGAAGGGCGGAGGCCGCCAGCCGCGCACCCCGGGTCGCGGTACGGCGCGCTGGAACAGGCCCCGACCGGCCAGGTTCACGCAGACCTGTAAGCGGGCCCGGGCGGCCGGACCCAGAGGATCCTCGCCGTCGCGTACGCAGCTGACCGGTCCGGTCAGCGCCTCCTCCAGAAGCGCCCGCTCGTCGGGGCTCAATCCGATCCGCTCGTCCATAGGCGGGGAACGCAGGCGGGGCCGCTGTGTTGCCTGCACGCCGCGGGCATTTTCGCACGCCTCGACCGGGCGTCGCCCTGGAGCGGCGCGGCCGCCGGTCGCACTCCGATTATGTGATCAATGTTAACCCCTTAGGCCTAGGTTCGAGACTCAGGTACGGGGGGATTGCGTCGCATGGGTGGGCGCGTGGTCGAGAGGCGCTTGCTGGACGGCGGAGCCGAGCTGAGCGCCGAAGCATGCGACCGGGCGGTCCGGCTCGCGGAGGGGCTGGCGCCCGGCGCCACAGCCGAGGTGAGCGGCCCAGGAGCCGCGGCCCCGGAAGGCGGGCTGAGCGTTCCGATACGGCGTGCGGACGGAACCGCCGCCGCGGAGCTTCGCCTTTCCGGCGACCTGCAGATCGACGCCGCGCTTCTCGAACGCCTCCAGGACATCGCCGATTTCCTCGGCTCCGAGCTGGCGCGCGCCGAGGCGCATCGCCGGTGCGAGGAGGCCGAGCGCAAGACCGCCGCCGCCTGGGGCACTCTGGCGGCCGTGGTCGAGGCCGCCCCGATCTCCATGGCCCTCACCGACGCCGACCAGAAGCTGCTGGCTGTCAGTCCGGCGCTCGTCGAGAGCCTCGGGTGGGAAGGGCGCGAGGTGATCGGCCATACCCTCTACGAACTCTCGCCAGTCGTCTTCGAGCACTGGCGCGACAGCTACGTTGCGGTGCTGGCTGGCGCGACGCCGCCAGCGCGGCAGTTCCGCATGCGCGACCGCCACGGCCAGCCGGCCTGGTATGAGGGCCACGCGCGCGCCTGGAAGCTGGCGGACGGCTCCAGCGGCGGCCTGGTCATCGCCTGGCACAACATCACCGAGATGAAGGAGGCGCTGGAGCGCACGGCTCATTCCGAGGAGCGGCTGACGCTGGCGATGGAAATCTCCGACATGCACGTCTGGGAGATGGACTATCAGCGCCAGGAGCTGATCAAGGTCGGCGCCGAAGACACC
>NZ_DATAGM010000070.1:0-7759 GCF_036263695.1 Phenylobacterium sp. | reverse complement strand
AGCTGGTAGAGGAACCAGATGGCGGCCAGGCTGAGGAGCTCGTGGTGGGAGCGCAGCAGCTTGAGCGAGCCCAGCGGATTGGCCCGGGACCAGTCGAACTTCTTCAGCCGCTTCTCCGGCGGATGCGACTCCGGAAGTATCAGCAGGCCGTAGAGCCAGTTCAGCGAGGTCAGGGCCGCCGCGACGTAGAACGGCAGCCGAAGGTCGATGTCGCCGAGCCAGCCGCCGAGCGCCGGTCCGCCCACGAATCCGAAGCTCATCGCCGACCCGATCCAGCCGAACGCCTTGGCCCGCTCCTCGGGCGGGGTGACGTCGGCCACATAGGCGTTGGCTGTGGGCATCGAGGCGGCGGTCAGGCCGTTGATGAACCGGCCGATCCACAGCCACATCAGGTTGGGCGCCAACGCCATCACCAGGAAGTCGATCGCCAGGCCGAACAGCGAGACCAGGAGCACCGGCCGGCGCCCGACCCGGTCGGACAGCATTCCCAGGATCGGCGCGAACACGAACTGCAGCGCCCCCCAGGTGACGGCGAACACCACGTTCCACTCGGAGGCCGAGGCGGTGTCCCCGCCGGTGAAGCTTTTGATCAGGTTCGGCAGGATCGGGATCATCAGCCCGAACGAGACCGAGTTGATCAGCGCGACCGCGAAGATGAAGCCGAAGGCCGCCTTGCGGGCGGGCGGCGAAGCGGCGGCGGTCTGCTCGGCCATGACGCTGCTCCCTGCCTTTCAGGCGCCCGCGCGCGCGGCGGGCCGCGAGCATTCCACGCGGTCGCGGCCTTGGATCAGTCTGATAACGTGCATCAGGCTTCCCTCTCGCTCAATCTGGAACAAAGCGCGAACCTGCGCAACTCTCAAGTGACGGCCGATCTCAACGAGACCAGCTGGACGCGCCAATAGTCGCCGAGCCTGGCCAACAGCACCGCGTCAGGGAACCGGTGGCGCGCGGCGCTCTCGGCCGGGACCCGGTGGTAGCCGCGGTGCTCGACGCTGACCCGCGTCTCCTCCCCCACGGCCTCGAAGCGGACTTCCACCTCGGTGTGCAGGTCCACCGGAAAGTTCGCCTGCCGCCAGCTGAACTGCAGCCGGTGCGGCGGATCCCAGGCGGTGATGCGGCCGATCTCGAACACCTTGCCGTTGTCCAGCGTCTCGATGAGGCGCCCGCCCTCCCCCGGTTCGAAGGCCAAGGTCCCCGGGGCGCGCGGCGTCGTCTGGAACAGCGGGCTCGCCCGCCACCAGGCGCCGATCTCCTCGACGAAGACCTGGAAGGCGCGCTCCGGCGCGGCCCGCACCCGCAGGGCCACGTAGACTTTGGACGTCACGAGCCGCCTTCCACGTGCCGCTTGAAGGCCAGGAGCTGCTCGCTCCACATCCGCTCGGTCTCCTCGAGCCAGCGTATCAGGTGGACCATCGGCTCCGGCCTTAGGGCGTAGATGCGCACGCGCGCGTCGAACTCGGGGTGGCTCTCCTCGACCAGGCCGCTGTCCTTCAGCGTGCGCAGGTGGCGGCTCATGGCCGGCGGGGCCAGCCCCACCTCCCGCGCCAGCTCGCCGGCGGGCCTCGGCCGCTCGCGCAGCAGCTCGACGACCTTGCGCCGGTGCGGGTCGGCCAGCGCCGACAGCGTCCGGTCCACCAGCGCGGTGTTCGCCTGCGCCATCAGGCCGGCTTGTGCTGCGTGCCGGCGCCGTAGGTGATCGCCAGCAGCCGCGTGGGCTCCGCGACCAGCGCCCGATGCCAGACGCCCGCGGGCACGATCAACGTCGAGCCCGCCTGCATCTCCTGCCGGCTCTGGCGCCCGTCCGGTTGCTCGAACAGCATGCTCATCCGCCCCTGGAGCAGCACCAGCACCTCGTCGCCGGCCGGGTGCATCTCCCAGCTCGTCCAGTCGGCGTCCCCCGCATAGACGCCGACCAGGTTCTCCTTCAGCGTCGGATTGCTCTCGATGGTCCGCCAGAAGTCCGCGTCCACCGGGTGGACGGCGACGCCGCCGCGCCCGTCCAGGCTCAGGTAGGTGGTTTCCAAGTCGAAGGCGGGCATCGGTCAGATCCGGTCCCGGGTGGTGGTGCCGTGCTTCCGGTCGAACTCGGCGTTGTCGATGCGGAACCGGGTCTCGCCGAACGACCAGACATGACCCTCGGGGTCCCGGGCGATGTAGTTGCGGTCGCCGTAGGTCTGGTCGGTCGGCTCCATCAGGATCTCAGCGCCCGCCGCCTTGGCTCTCGCGTAGTGCGCATCCACGTCCTCGCGCAGCTGGATGTGCACCGACTGGGTGTTCTTGCCGCCCAGGTCGGCGGGAGAAGCGTGATTGGGCGACCAGACATTGCCGACCCCGATCACCCCCTCGCGGTAGCCGAGTTCGGCGTGCACCAGCGTCTCGTCGGGCGCGAGCACGACGATCCGCGGCTCGAACCCGAAGGCGGTCTCCAGCCACTTGAGCGCGGCGATAGGGTCGCGGTAACAGACGCTGGACGACACCGGCGGGCGCTCTTGATCCTCGACCATGACGCTCAGCTCCTTCCGGTGTTCTGGAACTTCAGCCCGGTGGCGGCCTCCATCTCCTCGAACGAGACCTGCCGAAGCTCCTGGCGGAAGTTCCAGACGTGGCCTTCCAGGTCGAGCGCGCGGTAGGTGCGGGCGCCGTAGAACTGATCCTTCGGCTCCTCGATGATCCGCGCCCCGGCGGCCTTGGCGCGCGCGCAGTGGACGTCGATATCCCCATCCACTTCCACCCAGACGAACTGGGTGATCACATGGTCGATGCTGCTGGGCGACAGGGCCCGCGCCGGCACGTCGGTGCGGCCGACCGTCCACTCGCCCGCCACGCCGATGTTCGCGCCGCGCCAGGCCATCTCGGCGTGGGCGATGTTGCCCTCCGCATCGGTGAGCAGCGTGCTCACCTCGAAGCCGAACGCCTGCTCCAGCCATTCCAACGCCGCCCTGGGGTTTCGGTAGAAGGCGGTGGGCGTCAGCGGCGACTTGAAATCCGCGGCCGCGGCGGGCGTCGTATGCGTCACGCTTTCCGTCATCCCGCAGTTCCTTCTGTCACAGAAGAATATTTAACGCATATTAGAATTGTCTCAACAATGGAGATCAGCGGTTTTCGAGAACTCCCGTCGCCACAGGGGCTGGCGCGGTTCCGGGCTCCGGCCGCAGGCCCAGCAGGGCCATGACCAGGCCGTAGACCTCCACATTATCAATGCTGGCCAGGCGTCCCGGCCGGATGTCGGGCCCATGGCCGATGAACAGCGCCGCCATCAGCGGGTCCGCCGGATCGTAGCCGTGGGCCCCCGCGCCGACCGCCGGCCGGCTGCGGCTCATGATCAGCCAGCCGGTCCTGGCCAGGCAAAAGATCGGCGGCACGCGCCGGTGGCGTCCGTAGGCCAGCGCCGCCGGGATCTCGCCCTTGCGCCAGCAGGTCATGTTCGGATGGGAGGCCAGCAGGGCCTGCTCCGCCTCGGCCTCGCGCCCGGCCGCCGGAACCAGGCCCGCTGTCGCGCCCGTTGTCACCACCTCTGCGGCGCCGGCCGGCAGAACGTCCTCCAGCCAGGTCACCCGCTGCGGCGAGATCGGCGCCATGCCGTGGTCGGCGGCGATGACCAGGTTGGCGGCGATGTTCCGCGCCTTCAGCCCCTCCAGCAGCCGCGCGATCGCCGCATCGGTGCTGGCTAGCGACTTCGCCATCAGCGCCGAATCCGGCCCGACTGTGTGCCCCGCGGTGTCCACCTCGTCGAAGTAGAGGGTGAGGAACCTCGGCCGCCGATCCGCCGGCGCGTCCAGCCAGGCCAGCACCTGGTCGACGCGTGCGTTCGCAGGGACCTTCTGGTCGAAGGGCCGCCAATGGGTCGGCCGCACGCCGCCGATCGGCGCCTCGGATCCCGGCCAGAACATGGTGCCGGTCCGCACCCCCGCCCGCGCGGCGCTCACCCAGACCGGAACCGCGCCCTCCCACCAGCGCGCCTCGGTCACCGCGGCCTTGTTGGACATGGCGAAGCGGACGCCCGGGATCTGCGGGTCGGTCATGGTGTTGTCGACGATCCCGTGCTGGTCGGGCCGCAGCCCCGTGACCAGCGTGTAGTGGTTCGGGAAGGTGTTGGACGGAAACGACGGCCGCATCGCCGCGCTCGCCCCCTCCCCCGCCAAGCGCTTCAGCGTCGGGGTGACCCCGCGCTCCAGATAGTCGGGCCTGAAGCCGTCGATAGAAATGAGGATGACAGGCGCGCGTGGCTCCCGCGCCGGCGACGTGGCGCAGGCGGAAAGCACCAGGGCGAGCGTCAGCGCCAGGAGACGAGCGAGGGAAGTCATCCTCTACCGTAACCCGGCTCTAGCTCCCCCGCGAGCGGGCGGGGAAATCCCATAAGCCGGCGAACGTCGGGATCTTCCCCTCGCCGCTTCATCGAGGGCCGGAATGCGCCAGATGTACGGCCGCGTAGTCGCTAAGTCGGCGGCTATGACCGATCCCAGAACGGAAGACACGCCGCAACAGTCGCATCTGGAAGCAGGCAGCATCCTCTTCCTCGCGCTCGCGGCCGCTGTGGCGACGTCGACAAGCTACACCGTGCAACCCGAGCTCGGCCTCATCGCCGCTGACCTGGAGGCGTCAGTGGCCTCCACGAGCGCCGCTGCGGGTCTGCCGATCGTCGGCTATATGCTGGGCTTGGCGCTGCTGGTCCCGCTGGTCGACCGCGCTCCGGCGAACGCGTTGATCCCCGCACAGCTCGCGGCCCTTGGCGGCGCCTTGGTTCTGACCTCCGCCGCGACGTCGGTAGAAGTTTTCGGAGCGGGTCTCTTCCTGTCAGGAATCTGCGCGAGCACCGGGGCGCAGATGAGCACCCTCGCCGCGAAACACTCTCCACCCCACCGGCGGGGTCAGGCGTTGGGCGCTGTCACGGCCGGGATATCTGCAGGAATCCTCGTCGGCCGAATGGTCGGAGGCGGCCTCACCGACGCCGTCGGGTGGCGCGCGATGCTCCTCATTGTTGCGAGCACGAGTCTGCTCTGCGCCGTGCTGGGTCGGGCTCTCCTGCCCCGACGGGGCGCGCGTGCGCCCGGCTCGTGGTTGTCGGGACTTTTGTCGGCGCCGCACCTGCTGCGCACACACCCGGATTTGTTGCGTTCGGCGGCGGCCGGCGCGCTCTGGTTCTTCGCGTTCAGCTTGATCTGGGTTGGCGTCTCGCTCGCACTCGCCTTACCCCCGCACGGGCTATCTCCAACCGCCGTAGGGCTCTATTCGCTTGCCGGCCTCGCGGGCATGGCCGCCACGCCCCTCGCCGGACGCCTGGCCGATCGCTTTGGCAGTCGGCCGATCATCGTAGCAGGCCTTCTGGTCGCGTTGGTGTGTGCAATGACGATGTGGCGCGCTCTGGGCCACGCCCCGCTCTTGCTGCTCGCGCTGGCGCTCTTTGATGCAGGGCTCTTCGCCGCGCAGGTGGCCAACCAGCGGCGCGTCCTCAACATGGACCCGCTCCGTCCTGCCCAGCTGAACAGCACCTACATGGTCATCTACTTCATCGGCGGCAGCCTGGGGGCGGCGGCCGGGGGCCCCATGGTATCGACGCTTGGCTGGCCCGCAGCGGTGGGCGCAGCCGCGTTGGCGATCATCGCCGCGCCCGCCCTCTACATCCCGCGTCCCGATCCGGCGCGGGCTTGATGGTCCGCCCCTGGGGGCCTTCGCCGCAAGGTCGGCGCCGAAGGACGCTCAGGTCTTCGCCGGGGAATCGGAAAAGGGAAAAGCCCCGGAGCGTCAGCTCCGGGGCTTTCCATGTCTCGAAACAAGACCGCGCGTCCTTAGTCCTCGGCGAACGCACGCTCCTGGGTCGGGCCAGAGTCCAGGCCCTTGGCGGCCGGGTCGCGGTCGACGAATTCGATGACCGCCATAGGGGCGTTGTCGCCGTAGCGGTAGCCGGCCTTCAGCACCCGGATGTAGCCGCCGCTGCGGCCCGCGTAGCGCGGGCCGATGGTGGCGAAGAGCTTGCCCACCTGGTCCACGTCACGGACATGGCTGATGGCCTGGCGGCGGGCGTGCAGATCGCCCCTCTTGGCCAGGGTCACCAGCTTCTCGACGAAGGGCCGCAGCTCCTTCGCCTTCGGCAGGGTGGTCACGATCTGCTCGTGCTTGATCAGGCTGGCGGCCATGTTCGCGAACATGGCGGTCCGGTGGGCGGTCGTGCGACCCAGCTTGCGGTGGGCTTTCCCGTGACGCATCTCGTATCTCCTGGGCGGTATGCCCACTGGACGCCGCCGATCCTCGGCCGGACGTCTGCCTGAACAATCCCGGCGCGCTCCCGGCCGGGTCAACACGAAGCGCTGGGGCCCTCCGCCGCTGTCGCGGCCTCATTGGGCCCAGGCCGCCGAGGCGGCCTGGAGTCGGCGCAATCCGTCTTACATCTGGTCTTCGAACTTCTTGGCCAGGTCGTCGATGTTCTCCGGCGGCCAGTTGGGCACGTCCATGCCCAGGTGCAGGCCCATCCCGGCCAGCACTTCCTTGATCTCGTTCAGCGACTTGCGGCCGAAGTTCGGGGTGCGGAGCATCTCCGCCTCGGTCTTCTGGATCAGGTCGCCGATGTAGACGATGTTGTCGTTCTTCAGGCAGTTGGCCGAACGGACGCTGAGCTCCAGCTCGTCGACCTTCTTCAGCAGGGCCGGGTTGAACGGCAGCTCGGGCTTGGCCTCGCTCTCGACCTTCTTCTTCGGCTCTTCGAAGGTGATGAAGATCTGCAGCTGGTCCTGGAGGATGCGGGCGGCATAGGCCACCGCGTCAACGGGCGTCACCGCGCCGTTGGTTTCCACTTCCATGATCAGCTTGTCGTAGTCGAGGCTCTGGCCCTGGCGGGTCGGCTCGACGCGGTAGGCGACGCGCTTGACCGGGGAATAGAGGGCGTCGACGGCGATCAGGCCAATCGGGGCGTCCTCGGGACGGTTCATCTCGGCCGGGACGTAGCCCTTGCCGTTCTGGACCGTGAACTCCATCCGCACCTGCGCGCCCTCGTCGAGGGTGCAGAGCACGTGGTCGGGGTTCAGGATCTCGATGTCGCCGGGGGTCTCGATCTGCCCGGCGGTCACCGCGCCCGGGCCGTTGGCCCGCAGGGTCATGCGCTTCGGGCCTTCGGAGTGCATCCGCACGGCCAGTTGCTTGATGTTCAGGACGATGTCGACGACGTCCTCACGCACTCCTTCCAGCGAGGAGAACTCGTGGACCACGCCGTCGATCTGGACGGCGGTCACCGCAGCGCCCTGCAGCGAGGAGAGCAGCACGCGGCGCAGGCTGTTGCCCAGCGTCACGCCGAAGCCGCGTTCGAGCGGTTCGGCCACCAGGCGCGCCTTGCGGGAGGCGTCGGCGCCGAGCTCGATCTGCGGCTTCTCGGGACGGATGAGCTCGTTCCAGTTTCTTTCGATCACGGATGGGGGTCCCTTGAAACGCCGTGTCGCCGGACGGCGAGGTTGCTGTCCGGCGGTAGGGAAGTGCCGTTAGTTCGTACTCAGACGCGCCGGCGCTTGGGCGGCCGGCAGCCGTTGTGCGGGATCGGGGTCACGTCACGAATTGTGGTGATAGTCATCCCCACCGCCTGCAGGGCGCGAAGCGCGCTCTCACGGCCGGAACCCGGACCGGAGACGTTGACTTCCAGCGTCCGCACGCCGTGCTCGGCGGCCTTGCGGCCCGCGTCCTCGGCGGCCATCTGGGCGGCGTAGGGCGTCGACTTCCGCGAGCCCTTGAAGCCCATCGTGCCGGCGCTCGACCAGGAGATGGTGTTCCCCTGGGC